>JAJYKI010000044.1 GCA_021788675.1 bacterium
TATTGATATTCTAGAGATACTCGAATGTCTCATGCCTGTAATTAATAGTTAACTAAAATAGATTTATTAAAAATGTCTGTGCCGCTCGTTTATGCCTGAATTGGCTTTTTAAACAAATCTGAGTGGCAAATTTAGTTTTTAATTGCTAAAATATAACTAATTCAAGCGGTAAATATATACCGCAGTAATATTTTTGTAAAAACCCTTTACAAAGACCAGGTGTTATTGATATAATTCACCTCTAGTTATAGGTATGGCTGCCAATAAAGAAGTTATTGAGTTAAACGGAACAATCGTCGAAACCCTTCCGGGTACGCAGTTTCGTGTTGAGCTCGAAAACGGCCATCAAATTATAGCTCACGTTGCCGGGAAGATGCGCAAACATTTCATCCGCATCGTACCAGGTGACAGCGTTACGGTCGAGTTGACCCCTTACGATCTTACAAAGGGCAGAATCACCTATCGCAAATAATAATAAGCAGAGAGTCATATCGGCCTAAGGAGGCGATGATCCGCATGAAAGTGCGTGCAAGTGTCAAAAAAATCAGTCCAGACGACATTATTGTCCGACGCAAAGGTCGAGTATATGTCATTAATAAACGTAAACCGCGCCATAAACAGCGCCAAGGTTAATTAAATATATGGCAAGAATATCTGGAGTAACCATACCGAACGAAAAGCAAATCTGGGTCGCTTTGACCTACGTTTACGGTATCGGTCCGAAAACAAGTAAGGATATACTGACTCAAGCCAATGTCGAGTCCACTATTAGGACTAAAGAGTTGACTGACGCTGAGATATCCCGTATCCAAGATGTAATTAGCAGCAGCTACACCGTCGAAGGTGAATTGCAGCGCATTGTCAGCGGCAATATCAAACGGCTTAAAGATATTAAAAGCTACCGCGGCGTCCGTCACGGTTTGAATTTACCGACACGCGGACAGAGGACCAAAACCAACGCCCGAACCCGGCGCGGCAAGAAAGTCACCGTCTCCGGAACAGCTAAAAAAGTAGCGGCTAAGACCTAAAGGATGAATATGACTGATCAAACTACCCAAACACCAGCTAGCGAACCGATCGAACAGACTGCCGCTAAGAAAAAGAAAGTAAAGCGCAGTGTCAGCAAAGGACAAGTCCACATCTTGGCTACCTTTAATAACACTATCGTCAGCTTTACAGATCCTTCCGGAGCTGTGCTGTCAACATCCAGTGCCGGGGCTTGCGGGTTCCGCGGCTCCAAAAAAGGCACGGCTTATGCGGCGCAAGTCGCATCCGAAAAGGCCGGACAGAACGCCAAACAACAGTACGGCTTTAGAGCGGCTGATGTTTTTGTCAAGGGTATCGGTTTAGGCCGTGATGCTGCCATTAGAGCTTTAGCCTCATTGGACATTCAAGTCGAATCAATCCAGGATTTAACCGGAGTACCACACGGTGGGGTAAGGCCTAGAAAGGGCAGAAGGGTCTAAATCGTTATGGCTAGAGATACCCATTCAATTGTTAAAATGAGTCGTCGTGAAGGCTATGCCCTTCATCCTAAAGCTCATAAAGCTTTAGTTAAAAGGCCGACCGCCCCAGGTCAGCACGGTAACGGTGGACGACCGACCAAACCAAGCCAATATGCAATGCAATTGCGCGAGAAACAAAAGGTCAAAAGATTATACGGCTTATTGGAGCGACAATTTTCTAAGCTCATGAAGGAAGCAAGCCGACGCCAGGGTCAATCCGGTGAAACGCTACTGCAAATGCTTGAACTAAGAGCGGACAATGCCGTCTACCGTGCCGGTTTTGCACCATCCAGACGAGCCGCCAGACAACTAGTAACGCACGGCCATTTCTTACTTAACGGTGTTAGAATTGACATCCCGTCAATCCGCCTCAAAGTCGGGGATAATCTTAAAGCTAGAGATCATAGTGTATCAACCGAATACTTTAAGCAACTTGATGAAGTCAGTCCGGCACCGACAACCACTCCAGCCTGGCTTAATGTTAATCGTAAGAAATTAGAACTGAGCGTCGAATCATTGCCAACCCGCGATGACGCCGAGCAGGACATTAATGAGCAACTAATCGTTGAGTATTACTCACGTTAATAGGGAGGTCTAGTAAAAGACATGTCAAACCAAATTCATACGCCAGGAATCGTTAAAGTAGACGATCACAATAATACTTCTACGACTTTTACAATCGAGCCTCTTCATAGCGGCTACGGTATGACACTTGGCAATTCACTTCGTCGGGTACTCTTGTCCAGCATTTCCGGCGCGGTCGTTACGGCTTTTAAAATCGAAGGTGTAACTCACGAATTTACCACTGTTAAAGGTATCAAAGAAGACGCCGTAGATATCATGCTTAACCTCAAGAACGTACGCTTCCGCGTTTACGGCGAAGACAAGCAGAACCTACGCTTAGTTAAGCAAGGTAAAGGTGTCGTTACAGCCAAAGACATAAGCTTGAACGCTGACGTTGAAGTTGTCAATCCTGACCAGATTATCGCAACAATCGATGACGATAAGGCAAAACTGGTAATCGACATGGTTGTTGAAGTTGGCCGTGGTTATCGCACTATTGAAGAAGGTACCGCTAAAAAACCAAGCGACATGATAGCTGTCGATGCTATTTTTACTCCCGTACTTAGAGTCAGATACAAGGTTGAGAACACCCGCGTCGGCCAAGCTACCGACCTGGACAAACTAATCATCACCATCGATACTGACGGCTCGATTACGCCTCGCGACGCATTCGAGGAAGCCGCTGCCATACTGATTAACCAATACACCGCATTGGCCGGTAAAACCCGCATTGCTACAACCGAGGAAATGGATCCGAAAGAAACTGACGGAAGCGATAGTGACGGCGATATAATCGGCGAAGAACTGGCTGCGCTCAATACTTCGATCGAAGACTTGAACCTGTCCGCCAGAACCACTAACGCCCTGATCAATAACGACATCCACACCATTAAAGATTTGTTCAGCCTGAATGACACCGAACTAAAAGAGCTTAAAGGATTTGGCAGCAAAGCACTTGATGAAGTTAAAGAAAAAATGGCCGAACTGGAATTATAAAGAGACATATATAAGGACATAAGATGCACCGACACGGATACCAAGGTAGAAAATTTCATCGGGAAACCGATCAACGAACAGCCCTAATTAAAGGACTGGCGGATGCATTGGTGATCCATGGCAAAATCGAGACGACTCTGCCTAAAGCCAAAGAGATCGTGCCTTACGTAGAAAAACTGATTACGAAAGCCAAGGTCGGCGATCTGCATAACCGTCGCCAAGTCATAAGTGATCTTAATACGATAGCCGCTGCTCATAAACTGGTTGACGAAATAGCTCCTAAGCTTAAGAACCGCTCCAGCGGTCATTTAAGGGTCAAGAGGAGCGGTTTCAGGCGCGGCGACAACGCCGAGATGGCAATCGTAGAATTCGTTGACGACATCTCTTCAAAAGAGACCGAAACTAAAGCGGAGGCAAAATAAATGAATAAAACCTACTCAGCCAGGCCGAGTGAAGTCAAAAGAGACTGGTATAGCTTAGACGCCAGCGAAGATACGCTTGGACGGGTTGCTTCCAAAGCCGCTCAACTCTTAACCGGCAAGGGTAAGCCAATGTTTACAGCTCACATCGATTGCGGTGACTATGTCATCATTACTAATGCCGAAAAACTTAAAGTTACCGGCAATAAAATGGCTTCCATTAAGTACTACCATCACAGTCAGTATCCGGGCGGCCTAAGCACACGCACACTAGAGGAACAAATGGTTAAAAATCCGGCTAAAGCAATCCAGGAAGCCGTCAGGGGCATGCTACCAGCCAATAAGCTAACTGCTGATCGTATGAACCGTCTGAAGGTATATAACGGCGAAACCCACAAACACGAGGCGCAGCAACCACTCAAGATAACACTTAAGAAAGGCGAGAAGTAGTAATGGCTAACCAATCTACTAAGAACAATTACTATTACGGTCTTGGCCGACGCAAAAGCGCCACAGCCCGAGTCAGAGTCACTCCAGGTAAAGGCGAAATTAAAATTAACGACAAACCGGCCAGTGAATACTTCGCTTCATCTAAATACCTTATAAATAAACTAAATAAACCATTCGTGGTCATAGACCAAGTCAATAAATACGACGTCAGCGCCGTGGTTGACGGCGGTGGACACAATAGCCAGATTGAAGCAATCCGATTAGGTATCGCAAAAGCTTTTGTTAATTTGAACGCCGATTTGAAATCCACACTAAAACGGGCCGATTTACTGGGTCGTGATCCGCGCGAAAAAGAGCGCAAAAAGTTTGGTCTTAAATCCGCTCGCAAACAACGCCAGTTTACTAAGCGTTAATATTCGCCTTTTACTGTTATACTTGTAACTAATATGAGTAAGCCGATTATTCTTACCGGTATCCGGTCAAACGGTGAATTGACGTTGGGTAATTACCTGGGCGCAATGCTGCCCTTAGCACGCCTACAAGCCCGCCACGCCGGAGAATATCAGGTGAATATGTTCGTACCGGACTTGCACAGTTTTACGACCCCTATAGATCATGAAGACCTTTATGCCAATACCATCCGCAACCTTAAAATGTTTATCGCGTCCGGCTTAAACACCACCCAAAAAGACACCTTTATCTATCGGCAAAGCTTTATTCCGGCACATGCCGAACTTACCTGGATACTGGATTGCTTCGTATACTTTGGCGAACTAAGCCGCATGACTCAATTCAAAGAGAAGAGCGAAAATCAGGAAACTGTCAGTGTCGGTTTATTTAACTATCCGGTATTAATGGCGGCAGATATTCTACTTTACGGAGCCAAATACGTACCGGTCGGTGAAGATCAGAGACAACACTTAGAGCTCGTGCGGGATTTAGCTATCCGGATGAACCATCAGTTTAGCGAAAATTTATTTATAGTGCCTGAAGCATGGGATGAGCAACTTAAATTCGCCGGTCTCAATAAAGGCGTTCGTATCCGCAGCTTAAAGAATCCGGATAAAAAAATGAGTAAAAGCATCTCCGATCCGGCCGGGACCATTCTATTGTCAGACGATCCCGATGAAGCCGCCAAAAAAGTCATGTCTGCGACAACTGATTCAATCGGCCAAATTAACTATGACTTCACTACTCAACCCGGCATCAGTAACATTTTACAGATAATCTCTCTGTTAAGCGAACGCTCCCTGGACGAAGTTTTAGCCAAATGGCAAGGCAGCACCAGCTACGGCGATCTGAAACAGGAAGCAGCCGGCTTAGTCCGAGATTTCCTGATCGACTTCCAAAATAAGGTTAGCCAGATTGAAGAATCCTTGATTGATGAGAAACTCTTACGCGATGAAGCCGCGATGCGCCAGGTTGCCGAAGCTAAACTTTTAGAAGTTCAGCAAATGGTAGGCTTAAGACGCAAATAAATCTATATATATGGCTGTCATCAACTACAAAGAAGACGACAAACAACGCCTGGACGTATTTATGGCGCAACGGAAGCCTAAATTAAGCCGTAGCTACATTTCCACCCAAATAAGCTCTGGCGGAATAAAAGTTAACGGACGCGCGGTCAAAACCGGCTACAGACTAAAATCCGGCGATAAGATAAGTTATGTCAGCCTCAATTTAAGTGAACCCCGACCAAAGACAATTGACTTGCCGATTTTATATGAGGATGACTTTTGTATCGTCATCAACAAGCCCAGCGGTATTATTACGCACGCTAAAGGATTCGCGGCCAGCGAGGGCAGCGTAGCCAGCTTTATTGCGCCCAAGATTAAGTTTGCTAATTTGTCTAACCGATCCGGCATCGTACATCGTCTGGACAGAGGAACCTCAGGTGTGATTATTACTGCTAAAACCGAAGCGGCATCTAAATATCTGCAAAGCCAATTCGCCAAGCGTCAAACCCGTAAAACTTACCTGGCAATCATATCCGGCCGGTTAGAACACGACCAAGCCGCTATTAACATGCCGATTGAGCGTAATCCGAAACACCCTTCAACATTCAGAACCGGTATAAATGGCAAACCGGCCTTAACCGAATACGAAGTCATTAAAACAAACTCGCACTACAGCCTGGTTAAGCTCACTCCAAAAACCGGACGTACACATCAACTGAGGGTACATTTA
>JAJYKI010000045.1 GCA_021788675.1 bacterium
TGAAGGTGAAGTCTATTCTCGGATTTATAAGTTGTGCGAAGACAATTATGACATGATCAAGCAGGCCAAGCCGATAGTAAGTAAGAATTCGATGGGCTATACGCTGTGGGAAGTCTGGGATCGTGAAACCGGCATATTTGATTTGACTAAGTTAATTGTCGGTAGCGAAGGAACGCTCGGAATGGTGACTGACGTTAACTTCCGGTTGGTTCCGGCCAGACCGCATTCGGGGCTATTAGTGCTGTTCTTAAAAGACATTGATGATCTGGGTGAACTCATACCGGCCGTGTTGGCTCATCACCCGGCTACGTTTGAAAGCTTCGATGACCAGACCCTGTGGTTGTCGATTCGTTTCATGCCGAGCTTTTTAAAGCTTTTGGGCTGGAAGCGTTTTATCAATCTGCTGTTTAGCCTGATTCCTGACGGATTACAGTTACTGCGCGGTATACCGAAACTTATTTTGATGGTCGAGTTCAATGGTCAGACCGAAGCTGAGGTCAGGGCTAAAATTAAGGCTTTGCACTCTGACTTGAAGACAAAGCGAGCCCGTTATGAGATTAACGGTTTTGAAGAAGATGCGACCGAAGGTAAAAGTGAGAAATTCTGGGTCATGCGCCGCCAGAGCTTCAATTTGTTGCGCAGTAAGGTTAAAGACAAGCACACCGCACCATTCATTGACGACTTGATCGTCAACCCGGAATACTTAGTTGAATTTTTGCCTAAACTAAGATCGATTATTAAAAAGTATCACTTGTTTGCGACGATTGCCGGACACATGGGCGATGGCAATTTTCATATTATTCCGCTTATGAAACTTGAGGATAAGAAAGAGCGCGATACGCTGTTGCCGGCCATGAAAGAGGTCAATGATTTGGTTTTGAAATATAAGGGGTCATTGTCGGGTGAGCATAACGACGGATTGGTGCGCGGGCCCTGGCTGGAAGATCAGTTCGGAAAAGACATTGTCGATCTGTTCCGTGACGTTAAGCAAATAATGGATCCGAAAAACATCTTCAACCCGCACAAAAAAGCCGACGCGACCTGGGAATTCAGTTATACGCACATAAGGGATCATTTCTAGGAAGCGTTAGCGCTATGGTATGATGTCTCTAGAGGTTTTATAAGAGACATTATTGATGTTGAGAACAAAAAGACGTTGGTTTGTAGCCCTGGCACTGATTGTGATCGTGGTGCTGAGCGCGATTTATCTAGCCAACGTTAATATTCCGATCTTAGAGCCTAAGGGCGTTATAGCTGATAAGGAATTTCGTCTGTTAGTCACGGTCACCGTACTCATGAGTATCGTAGCCCTTCCCGTGTTCGGGTTATTGATCTATATCGTCTGGAAATATAATGAGAAAAACCATACTAAGAAAAAATATTCACCAGATTGGGAAAGCAATAAGTTTATTGAGGGTACCTGGTGGGCGATTCCAACCATACTCATCGTTATACTATCGGTTATAACATGGAACGCGACCTATGCGCTCAATCCGTATAATCCGATCGCCTCAAAAAATAGCACACTGAACGTTCAGGTCATAGCCTTGGACTGGAAGTGGCTGTTTATATATCCCGCATTAAAAGTCGCCACCATTAACAAATTAATGCTGCCGGTTAATACCCCGGTTCATTTCTATTTAACCGCCGATGCACCTATGAATTCATTTTGGATTCCACAGTTGTCCGGTCAAATCTATGCCATGCCCGGCATGCAGACCCAGTTGTATATTTTAGCCAATCAGCCGGGAGAATATAACGGTTGGTCGGCCAATATTAGCGGCATAGGTTTCGCCGGTATGATGTTTAAGGCGGATGTCGTGAGTGCGACGCAGTTTAAGGCCTGGGCTAGCCGGACCGTGTCTAGCGCTCCGGCTCTAAGTTTGGCTCGTTACAATAGCCTGATTCAGCCGAGCGCTTATGTGAAGACTAGATTCTTCTCCAATCCGGCGACTAACATTTTTAGTCAGACTATTGATAAGTACATGGTTGCGGATTACCACGGAGCGGTGCAATAGCTATGATGCATATATTTAATTTGATGGCCAGTTTTTGGTTAGGTCGGTTAAGTTTGAAGGCTCTGCCCCCTAATCCGATCCAGTGGTTCGGTGCCAGTTTAATTATTTTAGTTCCAGGCATGATAGCCGTATTGCTTACCGTTACGAAACGATGGAAGTGGCTTTATAAAGAGTGGATTACGACTCAGGACCCTAAGAAGATCGGCGTCATGTATATTTTGGTAGCGATCGGTATGTTGCTTAGGGGTGGCGCTGACGTAGCATTAATTAAGACCCAACAGGCTTTATCGGTCGGTGCCAGTCATGGCATCTTAAGCGCCAGCCATTTCCAGCAGATCGTAACCGCCCACGGCACTATAATGATCTTTTTCGTGGCCATGGGTCTGATGTTCGGCATTATTAATCTTATTGTTCCTTTGCAAATTGGCTCGCGCGACGTGGCCTTTCCGTTCCTGAACGCCACCAGCTTCTGGCTATTTTTCTTCGGCATGGTGTTGGTTAACGCTTCTTTGGTGCTGGGAGACTTTGCGGCTACCGGCTGGCTGGCTTATCCGCCCCTTAGCGAACTGAGATACTCGCCTACCGTTGGCGTCGATTACTGGATTTGGAGCTTGCAGATTGCCGGCGTCGGCAGCTTACTGGCGGCTATTAATTTTATCGTTACAATTCTTAAAATGCGCGTTAAGGGCATGAATTTTATGAAGATGCCGATGTTTGTCTGGAGCGTACTCGGCTCGATGCTGCTGGTTGCTTTTGCCTTTCCGATTCTTACCGCCACACTGACTTTACTGGCTTTGGATCGTAATTTGGGTATGCATTTCTTTACTTCTGGTGCTGGTGGCAATATGATGATGTACGTTAATTTAATCTGGGCATGGGGTCATCCCGAAGTCTACATCCTGATATTGCCGGCTTTCGGTGTGTTCTCTGAAGTCGTCGCCACTTACTCGAAAAAGCGTCTGTTCGGGTATACGTCAATGGTTTGGGCGATCGCCGCAATCGTGCTCTTGTCGTTCATCGTTTGGCTGCATCACTTCTTCACTATGGGCGCCGGTTCGGACGTTAATGCCTTCTTCGGCATCATGACCATGATCATAGCCATTCCAACGGGAGTTAAGTTGTTTAATTGGTTGTTTACGATGTATAGGGGAAAGATCAGGCTTGATTCGCCGATGCTGTGGTTTATCGGGTTTGTGGTTATATTCACGATCGGGGGTATGGCCGGCGTATTGATGGCCGTTCCGCCGATAGACTTTCAATTACATAACAGTTTGTTCCTGGTAGCACATTTCCATATGATGATTGTCGGCGGGGTGGTGTTTGCCGATTTCGCGGCGATTACGTATTGGTTCCCCAAAATATTCGGTTTCAAACTTAACGAAACTTTGGGTCGTTGGGTTTTCTGGCTGTGGCTGGTCGGATTTTTGATGTCGTTTATTCCTCTGTATATTTTGGGCTTTATGGGTGCCACCAGACGACTGGACCACTATAGCGCATCATTGGGCTGGCAGCAGCTGTTCATAGTTTCCGGCATCGGGGCGGCCCTAATTGGTGCCGGAGTCGGCGTACAATTGCTACAGTTTGCCTATAGTATCTATAAACGTAAAGACAATCGTGATAAGACCGGCGATCCTTGGGACGGTCGTAGTCTCGAATGGTCACTACCCTCGCCCGTGCCTTTTTACAACTTCGCGCGCCTTCCTGAAGTCAGCAGTCGTGACGCTTTCTGGGAAGCTAAGAAGTCCCGTCTTAAAGACAGGCGTAAATACGAAGACATTGAAATTCCTAAGAATACACCGCTGGCTTTCATGATAGCCGCACTGGCTTTCATATTCGCCTTTACGGTCGTTTGGCATATCTGGTGGCTGGCAGTCATTGCCTTACTAAGTATCATTACGTTAATTATTGTCCGGTCGATGGATGAACAGACCGACTATATATTGAAGGCCAGTGAAGTTGAAAAGCTGGACAGCCTGTACTTGAAAGGAGCCAAGCTATGAGCGAAGCAGCCGGCGAACTGAAGATCACCAACGAGCTGATCGCCAAGTACGATAAAGATACTAAGACCGTATTTGGCTTCTGGGTCTATCTGATGACTGATTGCGTACTGTTCGCCAGTCTGTTTGCCGTATTTGCTGTTTTAAGACATAACACTTACGGCGGGCCAACGGCTCAGAACCTGTTTAGTTTGCCTTACGTCATGCTTGAGACCATGGCGCTTTTAACCAGTAGTTTTACGGCCGGACTGGCTTTGTTAAGTGCGCAAAGAAAAAGACTTAAGCATACTCTTTTCTGGTTCGGTGTTACGTTTACGCTGGGGCTGACATTTCTGGTCTTGGAGTTAGCTGAGTTTTCGCGTTTTGTAGCTCAGGGCGACAGTTGGCGCCGGAGTGGTTTTTTGTCTTCATACTTTACTTTGGTCGGCACGCACGGCTTGCATATAACAATCGGGCTAATTTGGATGATTGTTATGATGGTATTTATTCTTAAACGTGGGCTTAACGATACGACGCTGAAACGGATTAGAATGCTGAGTCTGTTCTGGCACTTCTTGGATGTGGTCTGGATATTTATTTTTACGATCGTTTATCTATTTGGAGTATTGGGCGTATGAAAAATAATAGTAGAAACGAAGCCGTTGACGTGATGGTTTCGATGCACCAGCCGGAGGAAGCGACGCTCAAGAAGTATGTAATCGGCTTTGTCGGTTCACTGGTGCTGACTTTCAGCGCCTACCTACTGACCCAGTACGGAGCAATGAATAAGCCGGTTATGGTGATTATTTTGGCTGTCCTGGCACTTTCCCAGTTCGTGCTCCAATTAGTTTATTTTCTACATGTCGGCAAGGAATTCAGTCCCCGGCTTAAGCTCTTGGTGACAATATTTATGGTTATGATCGTATTTATTCTGGTAGCCGGATCGATCTGGATAATGAATAATCTTAACGGTCGTATGATGACCCATAGTAATATGGTTAAATATATGAATAGTCAGGATGGACTCTAATGCTTAGGCAGTATTGGATTTTAGCTAAACCCGGCATTGTCGCCGGTAATCTTATGACCGCGATCGCCGGATATCTGTTTGCCAGCCATTTATCATTCGATGTCACCAATTTTATTCTTAGTATGCTTGGTTTTGCATTTGTCATTGCCTCTTCAAGCGTCGTCAATAACCTTTATGATCGTGATGTTGACAAGGCCATGGAGCGGACGCGGACCAGGCCTACGGCAAGCGGTGCTATTTCTATGAAAAGCGGTTCGGTTTATGCTTTGGTCTTAGCTGTTTTGGGTTTTGGTTTATTGGCCGTATTCGCCAATCTGACAACGGTCATATTAGGGGCCTTGGGTTTTGTCATATATGCGGCCGTTTATACCCCGCTAAAACGTAAAACTTATCATGCGACGTTTATCGGTGGATTTGCCGGGGCGATGCCGCTAATGGGCGGCTATACGGCCTTTACCGGACGCATTGACGTAGTTACTTTAGTGCTTGGGATGATGATGCTGATGTGGCAGTTGCCGCACTTCTATGCCTTGGCGCTTATGCATAAAAAAGATTATGCCAAGGCTAAGATTCCAACCGTATCTATAGTACTCGGTAAGCGCATGACCATTTATTTCATGCTTTTTTATACCCTGATGTTCGTACTGTTCAACTCCTTATTGTACCGTTATATATATTTCCCGCGCATATATATAGTCAGTTCGACTTGTTTGTGCGTGCTTTGGGCATGGTTCAGTGCCCAGGGATTAAGGTTGAAACCGGTTAATAATTGGGCTCAATCATCTTTTTTGATGTCTTTAGTGATACTGGTTTTTATGTCGGTCTTTATAGGTATCTACTAGCAGGCTTAAGCCGGAAAATCTACAGTTACTTTGGTGCCGTGCTTAGGTTGACTGGAAATGGTAATATTGGCGCGGTGAATGTCGGCTATTAGCTTGGCGATAGATAGACCCAATCCGAAACCATTACTGCCGCTCCGGGCGGCGTCGGCTCGATAGAATCGATCAAATATGTGTTCCAGGTCATTGACGGCAATGCCGTTGCCATGATCT
>JAJYKI010000046.1 GCA_021788675.1 bacterium
CCAACCCTCGTCAATGATAAGCAAACGTTTCTTAATATGCGACTTGACTACCCCTTCAACGTATTTGGATATGATCACCATCATGATTTGACGTAAGCTCTCGTTTAGGTCCTTAATGTCAAAAACCACGAGACGATTCGTTAAATTAATATTGGTTTGACAATTAAAACAATTGGACAGTGAACCGTTCACGAATTTCTCCAAGCGTTCGGTAACGGAATTAACTTTATTTTTTACTAAAACCGTATTGAAGTCCTGAAGGGTTGGCGGCTTGTCTTTCTTGAGTCTGTAAGTTTCCATTATCGCCTTGTCGACTTGGGCTTTCTCGCGAGCGTTAAGACCTTCCGCCATTAGAGAAATGATTTCGATCAGATCCTGAACATGTTCAGCCATCGAATCTTTGTCGCTGCCATAAGAGCTAAAGTCAAATGGATTAATATGCTCCTCGGCGTCAACCGACATTTTAATCACCATGCCATTAAAAGCTTCGGCCAGGCTGCGATATTCATTCTCAGGATCTATCACGATCACATCAATGCCTTGCGCCAACTGACGCAATATCTCAACCTTAGCCGCATAGCTTTTGCCGCTACCCGACTGAGCAAAAGTAATACTATTGGCATTATTCAGCCTGAATCTGTCCAATATAACCAGCGAGTTACTGGATTTATTGACGCCATATAATATGCCGGACTCCTGAACCAGCTCTGATGATGTAAAAGGGAAGCACAGAGCTGCAGTACTGCTATCCATATTACGCTTTTGTTCAAGCTTATCTTCACTTCTCGGCAAGACTGTCTGCAAACCATCAAGCTGAGCATAGCGGGCAACCTTAACGAAAAACAGACGCGCCGCCATGGCCGACTCCAGTAAACTCGTCAGTTTGTTAAGCTCTTTAAGGCTGAGCGCGTGCAGCGCAATATTAATTGAAACTTGAAACAATTTTTCCTGGCCGCGCTGGATCTTATCTTTGATGGCAATTGCCGAATCGAGCGGATCGGTTATGTCGGTGCCGACAATTTTTCCGGCCTGAACCATTGATCGCTTAGTCGACTCAAGCTCGGTAATCTTGCGGCGCAATTTAGGCAGAGCCGTTGCAGCGTCAATCTCGCTAACATGGTACGAAACGTCAATATTCCGATTAAAGTTAATAAGATTATCCAGCCAGCCGGAAGTAGCCACAAACGGATAGCCCGAAATGTATAAAACACGCACATACTGACCGTCTATAACAAGATGGTCTGGCTGCTCTTCCAGTCCCGCGTAGCTTATGAGCCGTATCTGGTCCTGGCCACCACGACAAAGACGATGATCTTCGGCCTTACGAGCCATAGTTAGGCCTCCTCTTTAATTATCGCGGTATGCATTAGACGCAAAGCTTTTTCAGACAGCGGCATGGCTTTAGAAGCCTCCGGATTATAGAACTCATAAAACAGATTTAAGGTCTCGAGACTACTTAACGGGCGACAACGCATGCCGAGCCGAGCCAGTCCTTTGGCAACAATATCCGCCTGCAAACCCAATTGCTCCTTAACCGACTCAAAATCGGTTTTATTGTCACAGTCATATTCAATGACTACATAATAATTACGGCTCAATATACGGCTGGTGCTGATCAGGCCCTTAACAAACTTGGCGTAACCGTGCAACTGATCGCGATAAGCCGGTTGATCCTCTTGCTTAAGTCTTGACTCGATTGCTTCGAGCAAACTGGAGGCCTCCACTTCCCTGGTTTTAACTAGTATCTGAAGCGGTCCGTTAAGTCCGTTCAGAAAAGACTGGAACGTGTCAATAATGGCATCTTGTTCAGCCTCGCTTTTAAGCTCTAGATTAACCGTCGACGTCTCCATGACCAACCGGTAATGGCTATCGTCAATTACCAAAATGTCATCGACCAGTGCCTTGATGCCGATTTGCTGCGCGGCGGAACCGACCGGTTTATTCAATAACCGCATGGATATTCCCATTTCTATCACTTAGAAAAGTCAGTTTGCGAGTGGACAGACCCAGATCAAGCTGACTGCGTTCAGTTAGGCTTAACGGCAACATGTCGTTAGCAGGGCGATCCGCAAAAGTGCTATTTTCAAGCATTGCCTCGTCGGCAACTAATTTAGTCGCACAGACCTGGCATGGCTCGCTAAATTTTGTTGCCAAATATAGTCTTGGACGGTTTTTAAAAGCTACGAGAGCTAGGAGCGTATGAAACAGCAGCTGCCCTTTTAGGCGTAGCGAAAGTATCACAAACGGTAAACCCAGCACGACTAAGACAACCAACTTATAACTATCGACTTTTAGCATCGGCGGCAAAACCGTCAACAACAAAGCGGCGACAAAAACCGGTACGACTAAAAGGATCAGTTGGGTTAAGGTCAAGTTTCCGGCAATCGTATCTTCAAGCGACGTGATTTGAGCCGGCACAATTGATGTTTTCATGACTTGCCTTTAATGCCCGTCTTTGACTGAGGAGCGGACGTAATTTTGGGACCTTTATCGGCGTAAGCTTGTCTGGCTCCCGATACTAATGCACTGGCCGGAGCCGCAACATCGGCTGCCAGATACCTGATCGAAGCGCCCATGAACATAGCCGCATTCAGCACGTTACCGCCCAGTCGCCGGGCAGTTCGTGGACCCAAACTGGCGTAGTTAAGATGCATTAGCACTCCTTGGGTCTTTATAAGAGCAATTAAGGCGCTCAGTCCGAGCAATAACGACATAATCGGGTCTTTTATACCACCGGATTCACCTACGACAGCGAATAAAGATCCGGCCAGCAAAAGAATGATGACGTGAATGAACAGTACAAAAACTGTAGTCAGATAAGCCTTCAGAGCATTTTCGGCAAAATCTTTAAATGACGGCAGTAACCATAGGAGTACTACCAATGGTGCCAGGATAGCACCGAGATAAAGTATGACGATCCTGGCTAAATAATAGACGAGCAGGATTACGCTTAAAACTATAAAAACAATGAAAATTAGTAGTGCCGGTAAGCCGAGCGAGGCCGATTTATCGGTCAAATTAATCAGACTTTGCCACGGGCTAACGTTGGCCATACCGGCCCTGACGGCCACAATCATGACGTTAGAAAGTTCGATAATTCCGTCTATAAGATATATCGATACATTGATTAGTAGGAATGTTAGTAAAACCGAGGGCAACAAAGACCGGAGCTCCACGTCTTTCAATCCGAATTGCTCTGCTCCCATAACATGAAAGCCGATTAGCGCTATGACTAAGGCTAACAATCCATCGGCCAAACCGACACAAACAAACCATAAGTGCAGAACACTCGGGTTAGCAGCCGGTAGAGGGGTTGCTGAAGTAAAATACTGCAAGGCGACTATAAACGGATGCGCCGCCGAAGCCACGATCGCTCCCAAAAACCCACTGACAGCTTCGATTATGACCGCCACGAAACCACCCGATTGACTGGCCGGCTTAACCGATCCCAAAGCCGGCAGATGCTGGCTGCCGCTCGCCAAAGTCGGACCAAACGTCTGACGCAATACCAGCGATAAAGCTGCCGCTGCAATCACTATGGTCAAGCCGATGAGAGCTTTGGTAATAGTCCGCTTAGATCTATAAAGCCGATTGATACTGCCGGAAGACGTAATATATCCGATGCCGCCAAGGACAATCATGAAAGCAGCGACTAAACCGGCTAACACGATCATGCCCGACAAGACCGGATGGACAAAGCGGTTGATTATATCGGCGGGATTTATCATGAGACTTAACCGTTGAATGCCGATGTCGCGAGCGTCGTAACAATATTACTTATCACAAATGCAGCTAAAGTAATAGCCAATCCCAGAGCCGAAAATACAATTGTCCGCTTGGCATGCTCGAGATTGTGCGGATTACCGGAGCTGGTAATATACTTGAGGCCGCCCAATACAAAAAAACCAGTCGCGATCAATCCGGCTACCCCGCTAAGTGCAGTTATGACACTATGAATAAACGCGTCTATCTGACTCATGTTGGCAGACGCGGCCATGGCCGAGCCGGGCAAAAACATCGGCAAGACGGCGGCCAAATAAATTAAAACGGCTGATAGTTTTTTGTCCGGTCGCATTCTTTCTACTCCCATTAATTTGTCTGGGATTATATGCCAGCGCGAGCCGTCCATAACAACCAACTTTTGAATCTTAAATTAAGCCGCTTATGGATAAAATAAAAGTTTTTCGCATCCGGTCATCTTAAATTTTTCAGTCATAGCATTAGCTTTAAGACCGAAAAATATTGATTAAATTTAACTTAAGTCTTTTTTGACCGTACCTGAACGACGCCGGCGAATAAGAATTGCAACCAGGACCGCCAAGCCAAGGAATATCCAGCCGAATCTGAACAAGCCGTACTTAAGGTCCGAACCGGTGTAAAGCGCGTGCAAAAAGACTAGAAAAAACACCACGTAGCTTAAATAGTGGGTTTTACGCCAGGCTTTCTTCTTGGTATCTATCCAACCCAATGAACTTAAAACTATAATTATTACCAAATACATGGCCAATATGCCCATAGTAACGGCTATACCGCCGAGCGGAATTCCCAATAACTTGGTGCCGTTGGAATAATGCGAGGCGAACGGTACCAGGATTTGCGTTAATGAAAAAGGCAGGTAGTGATCAAACAACAAAAAGCCGACGTGAACTGCAATACTTATAACCAAACCGATGGCAATGGCCTTGTGAATGGCCCACATTTTAATCGGCTCAATGAAACGATAGATGAGCCCGGTAACCTGGCCGATTCCACTAATAGCCAAGAGTATCAGCAGAGCAGCCGCCACGAAACCGGCAGCCCGAATGACATACCACGGCCAAGAAACCGATACCCGCTGCGCAATTACTTTAACAGTGCTGGCGCCAATCATGGTTAAATCCGGGTGCATCATCACTTTATATAATCCCCTTTGCTAATAATTTTCTTCGTACCACTTAATTGCAACAAGTAAGCTTTGATGAGACCCTTGCTAAAAAGCTCATCGGCGACGAGACGACCGCCAATCACGACAGCTTTAGCCGTAACATCAGCCACGACTCCCCGCTCGGCAACCACCGTTGCGCTCATAATATCGGTCTCGGCCGGTAAGCCAGTCGCCGGGTCTATAATATGATGCCAATTTGAGCCCCGACGTTTTATTGTACCGGAAGTCGCCATAGCCAACCGTTCATCCGGCGCAGCAATTATAATTCGTTTTATGTCATGCGCGTCCGAAGCAGGCGCAATCTGTACACGCCAACCAAAGCCGTCAACATCTTGCCCACTCAAGACAATATCGCCGCCCAAGGACAGCCAGTAATCATTGATGTCGCGTTCGTTTAAGCCCAGCGCCAATTCATCCAGCAAATAACCCTTACCAATTCCCCCCAGGTCAATAGCCGCATCGCTTGGTATTTCAATCCAGTCCCGACCAAGCCGAATCTTATCGACGCTATTTATTGAAGACCTGGATGAATAATCCAACGCGTCGTCATCTAATCTAAAGTCGTTGGTAATCGAACCGGCGTAGCCTGCCCGCTGCAAAGATGGCAGAATTAATGGGCTGAACAGCCCGTTGCTTATGATCGATAAATTAATGCTTTCCTTTAATATCTTCGTCATCGCCTGGCTTATTTTGGTTCGCTGTCCGGCTCGATGGTTAATCAGCGTCAATTCGCTGTCCGGCAAAAAACGGCTGAAACGCTGCTCAAATGCATTAACCGATTTAAACAAAAACCTAAATGCGGAATCGACGACCGATTGGTTGTCAGCTAGCAAAGTCAGACTTACTGACGAGCCAAGCGCCTTAAACTGCTGCTGATAGCGACGCTTCATGAAACGGATGTAATCGGCGGGATATAAGTTGAGCTAGTAGCTGGCTGGGACTGAACTGGAGCCGATAATGTCGGGGCGGCTGAAGCCTGGGCACCAGAACCGACATTGCTACCGACTGAAGCTGATTGACTATTGGGCGTGGCTAGCGGTGTGGGCTGTGCTGCTGCGGAGTGCTGTATAGAAGCTCTATTTTCATAGGCCAGAATTGTCGGCACCGACCGGGCAAGATCAAGCACCATAA
>JAJYKI010000001.1 GCA_021788675.1 bacterium
CATAGCGCGAGGGAAACACCTGTTCCCATGCCGAACACAGCAGTTAAGCCTCGCAGCGGTTACAATACTTGGGGTTCACCCCTGGGAAAATAGCACGGTGCCAAATTTTGATTAAGACCTCCGTTAGTACGGGGGTCTTTTTCATTAATGAATACTAAAATTAATAGCAGTTGTTTTAGAAAAATAACAGATGATTATGGGATATTTTACAGCCAAAACTTAAGCTCAAGCGCTAATCTATAGCATAAGCCGACGGCCCAACTATGTATTGCATAAAAAAGTCGGCCAGTTAATTAAATTTAACATAAATACTATATTGACGCAAAAGCAATAGCGTGATATACTAAACAAGATCGTACAGCGAGGAGGACTGGAATTTATTTTGCAGCTTTCCGGACTGTCGACTAGTTGAAGCTAAGGAGGAAATTATGGCTGGAACTAAAACTGGTGGCAAAGCTGCCGCTAAGACCAACAAGACTAAATACGGTCCGGATTTTTACGCTCGCATCGGTGCTATGGGCGGCAAAAAAGGACATACTGGCGGTTTCTTTAAGAACCGCGAACTGGCCAGATTAGCTGGTGCTCGTGGCGGTCGAATTAGTCGTAGGACTAAGAAAACCGTCTAAGCGATAAGCCAACCTTATCCGATCCGCCTCGTTTTTTACGGGGCGGATTTTTATATTAATTCAACCAAACTTTGTTTTTTTAACGCGCGATAAGAACGACAGAATCTAGACGGTGACACCTGCCATTTGCTATGACAGTTAAAGCAATTATATGAATTGCATTGGTCGGATTGTATCGTTTTGGTACCACAGCTTGGACAGATACTGCGTTTATATAACCAGTCGCGGTAGCTGTCTAGACAGTCCTGGATATGGCTTTCGTCAATAACCGTGCCAATTTTAGAGGCTATTTCTTTGGCCTTTTCCCAAGCTTCAACCTCCATTTCGATTAGTTCATAGTCGTTTGAATAGCTGGCGTGGTCGAGTAGGGCATGGCCGGTTTCGTGCAGGAGCGCCCAATGGGCTTTACATTGACCATCATCTTGGCTGTAGGTTATTTTGTGTTCATTGGGCGACCAGCTGAACTTCTCGCCGGGGATAAATTTAACGGCAGGAAACATGGCTTTTAGCTGATCAATCATGGCTAATTTTTACCGAAAACTTGCTTAGCGTAATCATAGCAGCCGTAAATAACGGCGTCTTCCGGTCTAATGGCAGGCTCAATTTTTGGCATGGGCAAAAGTGGAGTTTCCATGGTCTTCATGTATTTTGTTAGAGGTTTGACGAAGCGATCGGTGAATTGGCCAACGCTACCGCCGATTACAACTATTTCGGGTTCGGTGATGGCTACGAGCTCAATGAGTCCGAGACTAATATTTCGGGCTATGATATCTAGCGTAGGCTCGTCGGTAATATCTTTAGCCATTCGACCGAATGTAGCAACTATGGCTTTGCCGGAAGCAAAGCTTTCCCACGACATTACCTCTCCGTTATGCTCCAGCATTATAGTGTTACCGCCGCCGTCCCCAAGATTGGGGTCGATCTTGTTGTTGACGATAAGAGAATAGCCGACCCCGGTACTAATAGTTATATATAGTAGTCTTTTATATTCCGGCTTGAGCATGGATTCGGACAGGCCGGCCAGCTTGGCGTCGTTTTCGATTGCGACTGGACTGCCAACGATCTTTTCTATATCCGCCTGGACCGGAACGGTTTCCCAGTCTAGGTTGCCAAAAGCTCTGGCGTTGCCTTCGTCGCGGTCTATGTATCCCGGAAGTCCTACCCCAACGGCTTTAAAATCCTTATCTTTTAAACTAGCCAGGCTGTTCCCGAGATCTTTTAAAAACTGTTCATAGTTTTGAGATGTAGGGAATTTTTGTTTTTCAACTATAACGCCATTATCTTCAAGGCTGGCTACAAGCGTTTTAGTCCCTCCTACATCGATGCCCAAGTACATATTAAGACCAGTCTAGCATAAACTAAATTTATGGGCATAATATTGTAGAGAATAAAGAAAAAGATATACTTAAAACAGTTATGTTTAATAAAAATAAAGTTTTTGTCATCAATATAGTGTCAGCCGTTTTGGTCGTGTTTGCCTTAATCTCTCCCGGTATAGCTTCGGCAGACAGTGCCACGCAGGCTGTAGCCCAGGGCTATAGCAGTACAAGTCCTCTTCAGCCAGGCATAATAGTCAGCTTGGCTAGTAATAATTCCGGTTCTGTGGCGCCGCTAAATATTAATAATATTAAGGCAATGCTTGGCGTTGTCGTGTCGTATAACCAAGCCTCTATAACACTGGGAAACCAAAACGCCAATAATCAGGTGTTTGTTACTAACTACGGGCAGCATGATGTGCTGGTAAGTAATCAGAACGGGCCGATAACAACAGGGGACTACATAACAATTTCTAATATTTCTGGAGTTGGTATGAAAGCTGACGGTAATGAGCCGATTGTCCTGGGTCAGGCCGCAGGATCATTCGATGGTGTCAATAATATTGAAGGCACAGCGAGTATTAAAAACAGTAATGGTAAAAGCGTAAATGTTAATCTCGGTCTCATACCGGTTGATATAAGCATTGCCAATAACCCGCTGGCCGCAGGGCCACAGGGTCTACCTACGGTTTTGAATAACGTTAGCAAATTCGCAACCAACAAATCAGTTAGCGCTGTAAGGGTGTATGTAGCTCTTTTTGTGGCTGTAATCGGATTAATTATGGCTTTGACCATAATATATTCTGCAATTAAAAACGGTATTGTAGCCATGGGCAGAAATCCACTAGCTCGTCGATCCATAATCGGCGGTATGGTAAGGGTAATTGCTGTCGGCGTTATAGTGTTTGCGATTAGCTTAGGAGCTTCTTACGCAATATTGCTTTGATAAATTGCGCCAGTTAATGTTAATCAACGATAAAATAATCGTATACGTAAGTCTGCCCGGCCGCCGGGCTATTGCTTGAACATACGCTAAAGCTATTGGTTGATCGATTGACGTAATAACTTAAAGATGACGACGACGATCCGACTGGTGTTAGTAATACATGGGGAGTGCTATTAAACGGCGAAACGAAATTGACGGTTATGTAACAGCCGGCATAAGCACCGTTGCCGCTGTTAATTGTTACGGTTCCGGATGAGTCAGATCCGTTAACTGAAGTAGTGCCGCCAGATCCTGTGGCAGCGCCGGTTGATTGGGTGGGAATCGGTCCGCCTGCGGTTATATGATGATTGAGATCAAGGTTGCCGTTTAGTTGTAGCGAGCTGGTTGTAATTTGTGGTGCGGACAGCGCTCCACCGAAAGTACCGGCGCCATTAGTGCTAAGACTTCCTTGTAAGTTTGTGTTGCCTTGGACATTAACATTTCCGCCGACCGTAAAGTTCTTATTGACTTGTACAGTATCAAAAACGCTATTGCCCGAAACGACAATCCCGGTTAATGATAGGCTTCCACCAACCTGTAGCTTACCTGCTACTTGCAGATCGTTGCGCATTAAAACCTGACCGTTAAAAATTGAACTGCTTTGAACGGTCAATACCTGATTAGAGCCTCCGACGACTTCGTTGCTACTTGCAATATGATTCAATGCGGAAGTCGATAGGTTTTGAGTGGATAATTTGTTTTGTGAAGTGCTCGTTCGGTTCAAGTCGATCACCGTGAGCACTATCAAGCCAACCAGTAATACAAAAAATACAGGTAAGTAAATTGATGTCTTTTGAGTGATACTCGAAATAGCTCGCTTAGCGGCGCCGGATTGTTTCTGGGGCATCAACACCGGTGGCTGAGTATTAAGCTCTTGTGAGTTGTTTGACTCCAGAGAGGAGTCAAGGCTTTGTCTAGGGTCTTGATTGTCGCTGTCCATAATTAGTTATTAATATAGCAAACAAAACGCATAAAGCGTTAACGGATTGTTTTTTAGGCTTAAATTTATACAATATAAGTAGATATGGGAATATTAAAGCGTATTTTTATCGTACTCGTGCTTGCGGTATTGGTATCTTCCGGATTTGTAGGATACTCTGCTGCTGCATGTGTTACAGGAGAACAGTCGTGCTCATCCAACTATGCGGTCGGCCAGATCTTTTTTGGGAGTGGCGGATCACTTGATACGACATGTTCTACGACATACTGCGCTAAACAGTCTGTAGGAGAAATAACCGTGGGTAATACTAGTGATGGTAGTAAATACCAGGCGCAAGCTGGATTCAATGTTGACAGGCAACCTTCACTTACGTTTATTGTCAATACTGCGAGTGTTAATATGGGGGTTTTAAGTTCTACGACTACAGCAACTGGAACGGCTAGCTTTTCGGTCAAGTCGTATTTGTCCAGTGGCTATAGCGTCATAACCGAGTCTCAGCCTCCACAAAACGGTTCTTATACAATGAAGGCCTTGTCTGCGCCTACAGCATCGTCTGCCGGTACCGAACAGTTTGGTATTAATTTGGTGGCCAACACAACCGGTGGATCGTGTAATGCTCCAGCTAACTTTGGTGCAAATCCACTGCAAGTTCCTAGTACTTCATTTAGTTATGGCGTCGCTGCTTCGGGCTATAACACCTGTGGATTATTTCAATATATTCCAGGCAGTATCATAGCATCATCAAGTGAGAGTAGCGGCGAAACAGATTACACCATATCCTATATTATGAATATAAGTCCGGTTACGCCGTCAGGACAATATTCTATGGGACAGGTTCTGGTAGCCGTACCAACCTTCTAAAAAAGTACTTGCAATTATAAACATAACAAGTTAGAATGCCATCATAAATTAAAAATTAAAGATATAAAGAAATGAATAAACAAAAAACCAAAAGATTTAGTAGTGTTCTATCCGGTGTCCTAGCAACATTTATGCTGCTAGGCGGTATAGCTCCAATATTATTAGGTTCTCAGACAGTTTATGCTGCAGAACTTGAACCTAGATATATTAATATGTCTGACTCGACCGCAGGCAAAGTAGGCGTATCGTATGCAGTTAACTTTACTACTGCAACGGCTGGAAATATTGAAGAAGTTATTGTAGATTTCTGTAGTGAAAGCGCTAGTAGCGGTGGTCCTATTATTGGTACTGCATGCGTTGCTCCAACAGGATTAAGCGTCGGCAGCACCCCGACTGCTACGGGAGTTACAGGACTTAATTCAGGAACTTGGACAGCGGGTGATATTAATGGAACTACAACCTTTACGCTAACAGATACTTCCGCAACTACTTCTGTAGCAGCTGGTACTGCGGTTAGCTTTAATATTACTAGTATGACAAATCCGACCGCAGAAGGCACATTTTACGCTCGTGTATATACATATGCAACACCGAATACAACATATACAGCAACAAGCATAGGAACACCTACTGATGACGGCGGTGATGCACTTTCAACTAATGCTACCATAGGTGTTACGGCTACAGTACAAGAAACACTTTCCTTCTGTGTCTATACTGGTGCATCTTGCAATACTACTGCGACTAGCGCAGCAGTTCCTTTAGGCAATCAAATAGGTACTAGCGGAATTTATGTAATTGATTCCAGCTCGGTGTACACTAATACGGTTAATTTCAGTGTATCTACTAATGCTATAAATGGCGGAACCATATATCTTTATGGCGGAACGCTAACTAGCGGAACGAACACTATTCCAGCTGCACCTACTGGAACAACTATTACGGCAGGAACTGCGTATTTTGGACTGTACTTATCGACCCTTGGTACTAACGTAACGGTTGCAACCGGTAGTGGATATGGTAGCACTTCAACAGCATATTATTTGAATACGGCAGGTGGTCCACTTGCAACAATATCTGCTCCGGTTAATGCATCTGTCAGTACCATTACCTACGGTGTTACCGCAAGTAACACGACAGTTCCTGGCCAATATACAGCCAATCACCAGTTGGTTGCAACACCAAAATTCTAGTTAATTAATCAGGAGGGATGATGTTTCACATCATCAGAGTCCGGTTATACTTTCTACCGATATGGGCATGGCAAATCATGCCCATTATCATTGCTGGAGTATTAACTACTTCAGTGGCATATGGTGCTTTATTGGGAGAAAGGTATCTTAATATTGCTAGTGATCTGCCCGGTGCTAATACTACATACCAATTGGCCTTGACTACCACAACTAACGAAACCCTTGGGTCTATTGAGATTCAGTTTTGCTCTAATTCCCCGATCATCAGCATGTCTTGCGTGCCTTCTACAGGTGATCTGTCCGGAGTGATTTTACAGTCACAATCAGGAACGTCGGGATTTTCAGTTGGCAGCTTAAATAATAATACAATAATCTTAACTAGATCACCGTCCGTTCAAGTGGCAGGCACGATGATATTTACATTTTCCAATGCCATTAATCCATCTAGTCAAGGAACGTTCTATGGACGCATACAAACATTTTCTTCAAGTAATGCCTCCGGTAATCCTCTAGACTTCGGTGGGCTTGCAATGGCAATACTGAATTCATATTCTATATCTACGACAGTACTGCCTTATTTATTGTTTTGTGCAGGAGCAAGCATACCAGGGTATGACTGCAATCAGTCAAGTGGTAATTTAATTAATTTCGGCAGTCTTTCGCCGAGCTTTACTGCTACGGCACAGAGTGAATTGCTTGTGGCTACAAACGCAAACAATGGTTATACCATACAAGTTAGCGGTAGCTCGTTAACATCAGGAAACTATGTGGTTTCTTCTCTGGCCAGTGATTCGGTTGCTCAGCCCGGCGAAGACCAGTTTGGGATAAATCTTGTGGCGAACAATTTACCAGCCGTAGGGTCTGGTGCTCAAGGGCCGGGTATTGGTAATCCGGCCCCTGGTTACGGTGTATCTAACGAATTTCAATTTCAAAATGGTTCAATTATTGCCGAATCCAATGGTCCCTCAGATTATAAAAAATATACCGTAAGCTATATTGTTAATATATCTCCTAGACAGGAGCCTGGAGTTTATGCATCGACATTAACATATGTTGGTGTAGGAAATTTTTAGTTCTTATGTTATTATCTCGGATAGATAATTTAAAAAACAATATTCGAGGGGATGAAATGATAAGACGATATGCCGTGGCGCTGGTTGCATTGATTTCATTGGTGGTATTTACGATATCGCCCATCTATGCGGCGACTAACAATAACCAGGGGAGTGGCTTGAGGGTTTCGCCTGTCAGAACGGATTTGACTATCAATCCCGGCAAGACTCAGACAACGTATGTTTCAATAAGGAACCTAACTACTACCAAAGTTATACTGCAGGTTTTTATAAATGACTTTAGTGCATCGGGGAATAGCGGTAATCCCGCGCTCAATATAAATAACACAAATACGTACAATCCGCATAGCTTAAAGCAATTCGTTTCGCCTATAAATGATGTCACAGTTAATCCGGGCCAAACTCAGTCAATTCCCGTAGTTATTAAAATTCCGGCCAATAATCCAGGAGGCGGTTACTATGGGGCTGTAAGGTTTGCTCCCGCAACAAATACTCCTGATTCTAAAAAAACCGTTGAGCTGACAGCAAGCATAGCATCATTAATATTAGTGCGTGTGCCGGGGCCGGGAATTAAAGAGAATCTTAACTTAACAGGTTTTGGAGTAGAATCAAATAATCAAACAAGCAGATTGTTCTATACCAATAGTGGTTTGGAAGTCGTATCTACGTTTACAAATCAAGGAAATGTGCAAGAAGAGCCTTTTGGTAAGGTTTCGGTAACAAATGACATTACCGGCAAGGTTGTGCAGTATCTTAACATAAATGATGTTACTCCTCCTGGCAATGTTCTTCCAGATAGCTCGAGGACATTTAGTCTAAAGTTGAATAAATTAGGATCAATCGGTAAGTATACCATTATGGGTAATTATGGTTATGGAAATAATGGTCAACTTTTAAGTGCAAAAACCACCATTTATGTCATTACGCCAATATGGATTGTTGCATTGCTATCAATAGTAATATTGATTATTGCTATAATCTGGTTTACGCCGAAATTATTTAGAGCTTGGTACAGAAGGTCTATTCGTAAATTGAATTCAAGCAAAGGCTAGAATATGTTAGGGCTAAACGCCAAAAGATACGCCAAAGCATACGTCTATTTATTAGTGTCTTTATCTTTATCTTTTGGTCTTGAAGCCCACTCAATTGCAATAGGGTCGCAGCAAAATCCGCAATCTGGCACTATGGGTTTACAGGCGACTATACCCAGTCCGCCACCATCCCAGTCCGCCACCATTACCGTTCCGAGTAGTGGACAGTCATTTACTTCTTTGCCCATAACAGTAAGCGGCTTATGCCCTAGCAATCTTCTCATCAAGGTTTTGGACAATAACATATTTGTTGGATCGGCGCTGTGTTCTGGCGGCAGCTACAGCCTAAAAATATTTTTATTTAACGGTCTAAATGATCTAATCGCGCAAGATTACGATAACCTTGGTCAATCAGGGCCAATATCCAATAAGGTAAGCGTCACCTTTAATGGTGGTCAAAACTTTCTTACGGGATCAAGAGTTACTCTTACAAGTCAGTATGCTGAGTTAGGTGCTAATCCTGGTCAAACAATCAACTGGCCGATTGTAATTAGCGGTGGGGTGCCTCCTTATGCACTAAGCGTGGATTGGGGAGACGGCCAGCCCGCTAAGTTGCAGGCGGTTGCAAATTCAGGTACTGCTACGATTTCACATGTCTATAATACTTCCGGAGTATACACGGTCACTGTTACCGCTACTGACAGTAAGGGCGCGACGGCCTTTTTGCAGCTTGTAGGAGTCGGCAATGGCCAAATCAACAAGACCAATAACACTAAAAAAGTTCAGACGACAACATCCAGCGCATCTACTTCTTTGCCTTGGTGGGTATTGGCTCTATTCTCGGCTTTTATGGTTGTTGCGTTTTGGTTGGGTAATCGACACGGTAAAGTTGTCTTGCTTAAAAAGTATAACCGTTAATCATGTCCAGTCCGTATCGCGAAGGTGTATTGCATTTGCGATTAAGAAGTTAATCTGTATAATGTAGGTTAATCTTTAGGGGTTAGTTGCTAATAGTTGCTTTAAGAAGCGATTTTACACTGAACCCACGAGAAATACATCATAAAGGAGGCATTTATAAATGCCAAAATCTACTACATTAACTATGGACGAGCTATTAGCTCAAAGCGACTTGGAGGCCCTTAAGGCCGGCGACGTCGTTGAAGGTAAGATCACGTCCATTAAAAAGCATGAGATCTGGATTGATTTGGGCGCTAAGGGTGTCGGCGTTGTTTTGCGCCGCGAAATCGGTCACGGTCAGGCGCTGGAAGTCGGTCAAGACGTTACGGTTAGCGTAATTGATCCTGAGCTTGACGAGGGGCACTCCTTGCTTAGCATGCGTCGCGCGGTCAAGGATAAGGGATGGGAAGAGCTAGAGCGAATATTCTCTGAGCAGGAAATCGTTGAAATCGTACCTTACGACGCAAACAGGGGCGGACTATTGGTCGAGCTGGAAGGCATCAGGGGCTTTTTACCTGTCAGTCAGCTGGCAGCCGGTCATTATCCACGGGTTAGCGGGGCTGACAAGGATGAAATCTTACAAAAGCTTAATGCTTTGACGAACGTTGGTTTAAGGGTCAGAATCCTGGATGTCAGTCGTAAGGACAACAAGCTGATATTTTCTGAAAAAGAGGCCGTTAAAGACGATATGGCCGCCCGATTTGCCGACCTTAAAGTCGGTGATGTCGTCGAAGGTGTGGTCACCGGAGTTATTGACTTCGGAGCTTTCGTGAATGTCGATGGCATCGAAGGGCTGATCCATATATCTGAGATATCCTGGGAGAGGGTGGATAACCCACGCAACTACGTCAAAGTCGGCCAGAACGTCAAAGCTAAGATCATTTCAATCGACAAAGACAGGTTGTCTTTGAGTCTTAAGCAAATGACCGAGGATCCATGGCTGAGTGAAGTCAAGGCCTTTAATAAGGGCGATACGGTTGAAGGTAAGATTACCAGGATTACTCCTTTCGGAGCCTTCGTTCAATTGAGTCCAAGCGTTGAAGCTTTGGTGCATGTTTCAGAGATGAGTGACGACGAAGGTGTTGATCCGGAGAAGTTATTCCAGCTTAATGAAAAGAAAGAATTTAAAGTCCTGGATATAGATACCGAAAATCGCAAGATTGCCTTGTCGCTCAAGAAAAAGCCGGCTAAAAAAGCCAAAGAAACCAAAGAGTAGAATGAACTAGTCAAATTTAGGCCGTTAAGGCAGAAAGGAGCGCTACCGGTATGGCAACCACGATAGAAGTAGAAGACACAATTACCGTCGGCGCACTGGCCGAACGGTTGATGCTGCCTGTTTCCAAGCTTATTACCGAGCTTATGAAGAATGGCATTATGGCGACAGTTAATGAGCGGATTGATTTTGACACCGCTCAAATAATCATCCAGGAACTTGGTTTGGACGTCGAGTTAAAGACTGCGAGTAAAAAAGAGGTTGAAACAAACGAGCACCGCAAGCCTGTAGCCAGCGACAAGGCGGTTTCAAGGCCTCCGGTGGTTGCGGTTATGGGTCATGTCGATCATGGCAAGACAAGCCTATTAGACGCCATTAGACAGGCTAATGTGGCCAAGGCTGAAGCTGGAGGTATTACCCAGCATATTTCAGCGTACCAAATTGATCATAACGGCCGGAAAATAACTTTTTTGGATACTCCCGGACATGAGGCGTTTGCAGCTATCAGGGAACACGGCGCACAATTAACAGATATTGTGATTCTAGTGGTTGCCGCTGATGACGGAGTTAAGCCTCAGACCATAGAGGCGATTCGCTATGCCCGCAAGGCTGGCGTAAAAATCGTTGTGGCCATTAACAAGATAGATAAAGAAGGGGCCGATGCCAACCGCATTAAACAGCAGCTAGCCGAGCAGAACCTGTTGGTTGAAGAGTGGGGTGGTGACACGGTAGTTCAAGAAGTTTCTGCTAAAACCGGACAAGGTATCAGCGAACTTCTCGATATGATTTTGCTGGTTTCGGACGTGGAAGAGCTCCGAGCCGACGTTGAGGTGCCGGCAAAAGGACTTATCATAGAGGCTCATGTTGAAACGGGCAGAGGCCCGGTGGCTAACGCATTAATTGAATCTGGCGTATTAAAGCCCGGTCAGTTTATCGTCGCCGGCTCTACTTATGCCAAAGTTCGTAACCTGGAAGATTCTCTTGGCCGGGCAATTAAGCAGGCCGGTCCGTCAACGCCGGTGTCTATAACCGGGTTTAAAACTCTGCCTGAATTTGGTGATGAATTTAATGCCGTAGCCAGTGAGCGAGCCGCCAGAAGCGAGGCCGAATCCAATGCCAGTCAGAAACATCTTGCTACTAACAGGGGGGTTACTAGCAGCGAACTCCTAAGAATTATTAATCGGAGCAATGAAGTAAAGGAATTGAATGTCATTATAAAAGCCGATGTCCAGGGGTCATTAACTTCCGTAATTGATAGCCTGAAGTCGCTTGATACGGAAGAGGTGTCCGTTCGAGTTGTCGGGTCGGGTGTGGGCTCTTTAACCGAGAACGACTTAAGATTAAGCAAGACTGCCGGGGCAACGATTTACGGCTTCAACGTTCAAGCTCCGAGCGCCATCCGCCAGCAGGCTTCCAGGGACAGGATTGAACTTCACATGTATAACGTCATATATGAGCTAATTGATGATGTTAAACAGTCACTTGAAAAACTACTATCGCCGGAAGTTGTCCTTAATGATATAGGCACGCTTATAGTTAAGGGAATATTCAATACTACAAAATCAAGCGTTATTTGTGGCGGTGAGGTTAGTAAAGGTCACTTAGTCGTGCCGGCCAAAGCCAGGGTCCTAAGAGACAAAAAACAAATCGCTGAGGTTGAGGTTGTTGGACTGAAGCGCGGCCCGACTGATGTTAAGGAAGTGCTGGAAGGCGAGATGTGCGGCGTCAGTCTGACTACGTCCTCAAGGCTTGAATTGCAGATTGATGATCGTCTCGAAATGTATACCGAAGAGGTAATGGAGCGTCATTTGTAAGCTTGTGTCTCAGAGTGATACAATTTAGTCAGATTAATAATATACGGGTAAAAAAATGGCAATAAATCTGGATCGAAATCTTTTAGATGAACTTGGGTTGGGCAGCTTACCGGAAGAAGAGAAGGGTGGCTTGCTAAATCACATATATGAAACGTTAGAGATGCGCGTTGGCATGCGTTTGGCTGACCAAATGACCAATGAACAGCTTGATGAATTTGAGAAGTATTTTGAGGCTAAAGATGACGCCGGTGCGTTTAAATGGCTGGAAACCAACTTTCCTAATTACAAAGATATAGTCCAAGATGAATTCAATAAACTGAAAGAAGAAGTTAAGTTGTCGGCTCCGCAGATATTGCAAGCCTCAGCACCCGCTGCCACTGACGCCCCGGCCGAGCCTCCAGCGCAGTCCTAGAGTTTATGGCCCCTGAGATATTCGGCACCAGACATCTCTTTGCCTCCCGGCTGAATCAGCTTGTCTATTACTAGAATCCCTGAACCGGTTTCAATACCAAAACCGCCAGAATTAGTTTTTTGTATCCGACCCGGGTTGTGGGTCTGGACTGAGTTGTCGGCGTGAGCTTGGGTTATGATAACCGGCTGGCCGGCTATATTCGTCCGGCTTCTTGGCCAGCCGTAAAATGCTCGAATCTCACGGGACAGAAGCTCGGCTGTTTTAGTTAATTCCAGGTTGGCGTCGGATTGGCTGATCTTGTGGTCGTAAGTCGCCGAACTGTCATCCTGCGGTTCTGGCTTAAGTTGGCCGCTAATGATTGCCGGCAATAAATCAATCAGCCGCTGGGCGCCTATTTCGCCTAGACGATCGGCTAAGTACTGTTTATCTTCATTGCCGGAGAGTTCTACAATGACCTGGTCAAAGACGGGTCCCGCATCCATGGCGGCAACCAATTTCATCAAGCTGACACCCGTCAGGCTATCATTATTTAATATGGCCGATTCGACAGGGGTAGGTCCGCGGTGCTTGGGTAGCAGCGAGGGGTGAAGATTGACGATCCCGGCCGGAAATATGTCAATGATTGCTTGAGGCACGATTTTTCCGTATGCCGCCAGTATGCCGATTGTGGCTCCGAATTGTTTTAGGACGGCGACCTCGTTAGTTAGGCTACCGATTTCCAACAAGGGTATATCGTGGCTCCTTGCGAATTCCGCGACTTCGTTTTGTCTTTGTTTTCTAGAGCGATTGTCTTTTTGTGGTGTCGTCACAATGGCTGCAATTTCATAGCCGGAGCTGACCAGGCTACTTAGTAGCGGAGTTTTGGTAGTTACTCCCGTGGCCAGGCGTTCATTGCCAAAGAATAGGATCTTTTTTGACTGCATCATAGTCCAGTTTAGCTAATTTACCGTCTTGTTTCAGCTTATAGAAAGCATCGGCATCATCTTTGATGTGATCAATAAATACGATACCGTTGGTGTGATCGATTTCGTGCTGGAAGATGCGGGCCAAGAAGCCTTCGGCGCTGACGCGAAACGGTTTGCCATCAAGACCCAGTGACTTGACTCTTACTTTGGAGTAGCGTTTGACCTTGCCGTATATGTTAGGCACGCTTAAACAGCCCTCATAGTCCTCTAAGACGTCGCCTTCCAGCTTAGTTATCTCCGGGTTTATGAAGACCGTAAAAGACTTATCTTCCTTATCGTCGTAATTATTGCGGACGACAATTATTCTATACAAGCTATCGATTTGGACGGCGGCCAAAGCTACGCCGACCTCATGGTCTCTTGACGCATCCCAGCTTAAGGTCGCATCAATCATATTCTGGGCAATATCTCTTATCTTGTCGGTTATAATACCGACGCGAGTAGATTTTTGCCTTAGGTGAGGATTGGGCAGGGTTATGATGTCGTCTTTCGTGTAAGCCATATTGTTGGTAGTAGTATAACAGATTGAACAAGTTAGATTAGATCGATTGGATCAATGTCATATGACCATCCGGCCGGCAAGTCGGTGATTATTGCTAGCAACTGGCTTCTTTGCCTGGCTTTTACGATCAGCTGCCAGCGGTATTTGCCGGCTTGCTTTTCGTGGAAAGCCGGTGCCGGCCCGTCAATGGCAAGGTTGTCCGGCAATGAATCGGCTAACTGTTTAGCGGACCGTTCGGCATTTTTTGAATTAGCGCGCTGGACCGTCAATTTAAGCAGGTGAGCGAATGGCGGGAAATTATATGACTGACGTTCCTGAAGCTCGGCGTTATAAAAATGCTCCCAGTTGTCGTTGAGTGCATCAACGATCGTCTGATTGCCGGGCTGATAAGTTTGCACGATGGCAGTGCCGTCAACATGTCCGCGTCCAACCCTGCCAATGACCTGCTGGATTAGCTGGTAAGTCCGTTCGTTGGCTGTATAGTCGGGAATTTGCAGGGATGTGTCCGCCATTAAAACCCCGACTACGCTTAATTTGGGCAAATCGAACCCCTTGGCCAGCATTTGGGTACCGATAATTATGTCGACATCACCGTTTTTAACACTTTCATACTGCTGGTCAATACGCTCGGCCTTTAAATTGTCGGCATCAAAACGTTGGACTTTAGCTTGCGGAAACAAGCGATTGACTTCGTCGACGACAGCCTTAGTGCCGATACTTATGTATTTAACGGTTGGTTGCTTGCATTGTGGGCAAGAAACCGGTGCGGTCATTATGAAGCCACAGTTGTGGCATCTTAGGCTGTGATTGTCGCCGTGGTAAGTGAGCGGCAGGTCGCATTTCGGGCAGCGGGCTTGCCAGTCGCAGGTTTCACAGACCACGACTCGGGCGGTACCCCGGCGATTTAAATAGAGCAGGGACTGCAAGCCGTCACTTAAAGCTTTATCGATTGCCGTGATTAGCGGTTTGGATAGATATTGTGAGCGGTCGAATAGGGTTCGGTCCTTATTGTCGACTATTTGTTTGTTTAGTTTTGGCGGGTTTTGGTTGCTGGCAAGAGTGGACAAGCGAATTATGTTCTTGTTGAGCTGATCGGCCATATAGTAGTCGCTTATAAGGGGAGTTGCCGACCCGAGGACTAGTTTGGCGTCACAGAGGCTGCGCGCCTTGGATGCCACCCTGAGCGTCAAATAATACGGCGCCTGCTCTTGTTTATAGGCCGGTTCGTGCTCTTCGTCGATGACGATAAGGCCAATCCTTTTCAGCGGACTAAACAAAGCCGAACGCGGCCCGATTACGATTAGCGGTTGATTGCTTGTTAGGATTTGCACCCAGCGATTTAATCGTTGCTTTTGGGTCAAGGTGGAGTGCAGGACGACGACCCGGTTGCCGAAAACGCTTTTGAACTGGTTTTCAAGTTGTCCGGTCAGGCTGATTTCAGGGGTTAATAGAATGGTTGAACGACCGGTCTTCAGGGCATCTTTGGCAAGCTCCATATAGAGGCGGGTTTTGCCGCTACCGGTTCTACCGTGTACCAGATAGGTGTCATTACTGTCTTTTATGGTTTTATATGCCAAGCTTTGGTCTTGATTTAATTCGGGTAAAGACGAGTAATCTGAATCGACCGACTTTTCTTCTTGGCCAATGATCTTGGCTTTAGCGATATCTGCAGGCAGAAACTGCTGGGTTATGGTGCCGACGCTTGACGGGTAGTAGGCCTTCAGCCAGAACATCAGATCCAAGCTGTGTTTCGGCAGACGCGGCAAATCAGGAATCGAGACTATTTCTTTGGTAGCCATAGCGGGCTTGTTTACTTGCTTAACGATGATTCCGCTGACGGTTTCACTGCGCAGCGGTATCGTTACGATCCGCCCGATATCCAGTTTGGTGGGATGGCTATAGGTCAGGCCGCCGTTACCGTGATAACGGCTGCTCCTGACCCAGACCTCGTAATAATTCATACTTGAATTATATTGCAAGTGCGGCTTTATGGTGTCACAATCTAAATTGAACGTTAATTGGCTTGAAACTGACGGCTTGAATAAGCTATACTAAAGTCACGTTGTTCTAATGACAATAGGGAGATTATGTTAGACGTATTTATCACATCCCGGGTTCGGCGCAAGATAATTGTTATCTATGCCAAGTATCCTGATTTCAAGACTCACGTGCGTGGTCTTGCCAAGCTGATCAAGGAAGATGCAGGCAATATCCAACGCGAACTCAAGCGCTTGGAAAAAGTCGGTTTTTTGACAAGTGAAAAACAGGGTAATACAAAGGTTTATTCGACTAACAAACAATTCCCGATATTCAAAGAATTGCAAAGCATTGTTCTAAAAAGCCAGCGCACTCCGCAAAAACGCGCATAACGCTTGACTGATTTTGTCCGGATACAGAATGTTGCCAATTTTCATCTCTTGAGGTAAACTGTAGGGCATGATACAGGTGACACGCAAAGATACCAAAGAATCGCTTGAAAATATGCTTCGGAGATTCAACCGTAAGGTTCAGCAGTCTGGCAACCTAGCCGTTGTTAAGCAAGGCCAATATTTTGAAAAACCGATTAGCAAACGCGAACGAAGATTAAAGGCTATTGTTCGTCAAGAACGCAAGCTTAACAAGATCAAGCGAATTAAACTCGGGCAAAGATAAGTAGGCTATGCTGGAAAAGCGGATTGAGCAGGATTTGAAAGCCGCGCTCTTAAGCGGAGACAGCCTGAAAGCCAGTACCTTACGCTCAATCAAGAGCGCTCTTTTGTATGTTAAAGTCGAAAAAGGCAAGCGCGATTCGGGATTGACTGAAGATGAGGAAATTGCCGTATTGGCTAAGGAATCTAAAAAGCGCCAAGAAAGCGCTGATTTATACTTACGCGGCAAGAGCGAAGAGCGGGCGGAAACTGAACTTAAAGAAAAAGCTATTATTGATCAGTATCTGCCAAAACAGCTCAGCGAAGCCGAATTGATTTCCGTGGTTGATGGAGTGATTAGTGAGTCTGGGCTGCAGGGCATGTCGGATATGGGCAAGGCCATAGCAGCCGTTAAACAAAAGACGGCCGGTGCCGCCGACGGTGCCATGGTGGCTCGATTAGTAAAGGAGCGTCTGCAAAAATGATACTGCTTATGGGTCTGCCGGGATCGGGTAAGGGTACTCAAGGTAAGATGATGGCCGACCAGCATGGCATGCACCTGATTACCATGGGTGAGATCATTCGTCTCTACGTTTCCGGTGCTCGTCGCACCCGTATGTTAGCCGGCGAATTATTGGACGACGAAGAGGTCATCAATCTACTGGATAAAGTGCTGGATTCACTGCCCGATAAAGAAAAGTGCGTATTGGATGGATTCCCAAGAACGCTTGCTCAAGCCGAGTGGCTACTAGATAAATCCCGTAGGGATAACTTTAGCATCAGCTATGTAATTAATTTGGAAGCCGCCGAAGATGTGGTTAGGAATCGTCTGCGCTCTAGAGGCCGGATTGATGATAAAGACGAAGTCGTGGAAGAGCGTTTCCGTGAGTATGCTAACTTGACGTTACCGCTTGTAGATTGGTACAAAGAGCATAATATAAAAGTAGTTAATATAAATGCCGAGCGTTCCGTTTACGAGGTCAACGACGAGGTTATTCGCGAACTCAACTTATAACTTATATTTCTGGATTTTATGATGATGACGCAAGTTAAAACTGCGACCGAGATATTGGCAATGCGTGAAAGTGGCGCCATGTTGGCGGCGATTTTAAAAAAACTGGAGTCGGTCGTTGAGCCGGGTATATCCACAAAAGATTTGGCGGTGGTAGCCGACCGCGAGCTTAAGCTACTCGGCGGCCGCGCTCCGTTTTTAGGCTACCAGGGCTTCCCGGATGTTATTTGCATATCGCTCAATGACGAGGTTGTGCATGGCATTCCAAAGCCCGACCGGATTATAGGCGAAGGTGATTTGGTCAGTCTCGATTTCGGTGTAAATTACCGAGGAATGATTACGGATAGCGCCGTTACTTTAATAGCTGGCAGCCCGAAATCCAAACAACAGGCCGATCTGGTCAAGTTTACCAGAGCGTCTCTCTATGAAGGTATTGCCGTAGTCCATGACGGGGTACGTACAGGGGATATCGGTGCGGCCGTACAGGCTGTACTGGAAAAACACAACTATGGAATCGTTACCGATCTGGTTGGGCATGGCGTCGGTCATAATCTGCACGAGGATCCAAATATCCCAAATTACGGCCGGAAAAACACCGGACCCTGGCTAAAAGCCGGAATGACGATAGCAATCGAGCCGATGGCCACTTTAGGCAGTCCAAGAGTCGTTATGGAGCATGATCATTGGACGATAAGGTCATTCGACCATTCATTGTCTGCCCATTTCGAACATACTGTTTTGATCACCGAATCTGGTTCGGAAATACTGACAGAAATGCCCGTTTAAGGGTGGATTACAATAACGACCTTGCTCAATCTAAAGTGCTAGCGTTATACTTACCACAATGCGTGAAACGCAAACTAATTGCTTTATTGGTCTAGACATAGGCACTGCGACTGTGCGCTGTGTTGTTGGCATGGCTGAGCCCAACTCTAACGGCCGGCTGTCAATTATTGGGCATGGGTCGGCGCCTAACAGTGGTATGCGTAAAGGTACTGTCGTACATGTTGATGATGTTGCCGAGGCTATTATAAAGGCTGTTACTGAGGCCGAACGAATCAGTGGTCAAAGCATCAGACACGCCACGGTTAACGTTAACGGTTCGCACGTGGTTGGTTTTAATTCCAAGGGGGTTATCGCTATCAGCGCTGCTAACCGGGAAATAACTCCGGAGGATCGCTTGAGGGTGGAAGAGGCTGCCACGGTCGTTTCATTGCCGGCCAACCGTGAGATTGTGCAGTTTTTTGCCAAGAACTATAGTCTTGATGGTCAGCAGAATATTAAGGATCCGGTTGGAATGCAGGGAATCCGTTTAGAGGTAGACGCGCATATCGTTACGGCGGCCACACCAAATCTGCGGAATTTAGCGCACGCGCTTGAAAAATCCGAAATCGAGCCGGTTAACTATACGGTTTCAAGCTTGGCATCGGCGGAGGCTGTGTTGAGTCGTCAGCAAAAAGAAGCCGGGACTTTGATTTTGGATATCGGCGCCGGGACTACCAATATGATAGTCGTGGAAGATGGCGAGGTGCAGCATGTCGCAGTCATACCGGTTGGCGGAATAAATATAACTAATGATCTCGCAATCGGTCTCAAGACTGATTTGGATGTGGCTGAAAAAGTTAAATTAGAGCATGCAACGCTGTTGCCGGAACCTACGAAGACAACGATTACGGTCAAGCATGCCAAGCAAGCTTTGTCGTTTGATTTTTCGGATGTGGTTATGATTACGGAAGCGCGTATCGAGGAACTTTTAGAGCTGGTTGACAAGGAGTTAGTTAAAATTAAACGTTCTCGTAAGCTTCCCGGAGGGGTCGTGCTAACCGGTGGTACTGCCAGCTTGCCCGGCATAGCCGAATTTACAAGAGATAAATTACAATTGCCGGCCAGAGTCGGTCATATCCAGAATGTCGGCGGTCTGGTTGATACGGTTGAAGGCACGGCCTATTGCACGGTTGTGGGCTTAATGATGCTCGACATGCTGCTCCTGCCCTCAATGTCGGCTCCCCAGGCTAGCCTGGCTCAGTCTTATGTCGGCTTGGCAGACAAGCTGCTAAAAAGGTTTAAAAAGCGTCGTTAACTCCTTAGGAACTGAATACATTAATATTGTCAGCGTCGAATTTTGTAAACTTGCTCGAATAATTTATCGGACCTTTGCGCGAACGCTATCATAGCGGCCGTATACAAAATTTGTTGATTTACGACTCAACAAGGGTATACTGGATGCTAGTAAAAGTATTTAGGGGGATGCATGGCCCAGGTAGTAGAGCCCGCAATTGAAACATTTGCTCAGATTAAAGTCGTAGGTGTCGGTGGGGCAGGCGGAGCGGCTATAAACCGCATGGTTGAAGCCGGAGTTTCAAACGTCGAGTTCGTATCTATTAATACGGATGCTCAAGCCTTGCACCATTCCAAGGCTGCCAAAAAAATACATATCGGTAAAGATACTACCCGAGGTCTGGGTGCCGGTGCTGATCCCAAAGTTGGACAGCAGGCTGCCGAAGAGTCATCTGACGAAATTCGAAAAGCTCTTGAAGGTGCCGATATGGTGTTCGTCACGATTGGTGCCGGCGGGGGTACCGGTAGTGGTGCGGGACATGTCGTGGCTAAGATAGCTAAGGATGCCGGCGCGCTGGTAGTCGGTTTTGCAACTAAACCGTTTGCTTTTGAGGGTGACAGGCGTCGGCGCAATGCCGAAGAGGCGATTGATAAATTACGCAGTGCTGTCGACACCCTTATAATTATTCCTAACGACCGGTTATTACAGACAATTGATCGCCAGACTCCTTTGATGGATGCTTTTAAAGTTGCCGATGATGTCTTACGCCAAGGCGTCCAGGGCATATCTGACCTTATTACCGTTCACGGCCTGATTAACCTGGATTTTGCAGATGTTAAGGCGGTTATGAGCAATGCCGGTACGGCCTTGATGGGTATCGGCCGGGCGAGTGGTGATGATCGAGCAATGAAAGCTGCTCAGCAGGCTATCGAATCGCCATTATTGGAAGTGTCGATCGATGGCGCCAGAGGCATCCTATTCAATGTTATTGGTGGTGACGATATGGCCATGCATGAAATTAACGCTGCGGCCGAAGCGATTACTTCTGCTGCCGACCCGGAAGCAAACATTATATTCGGTGCGACAATTAATCCTGAACTGAGCGGCGAAATGATAATAACCGTCGTAGCGACCGGTTTTGACGCGTCTTATTACGCCCAGCGAACAAAACCGACTGAAAATAAGTCCAGAACCCTATCCACCAGCAGCTTGAGCGACGAAACGACAATGTCAGAGATTGATACGACGCTTGAAGATGAGGACGAACAAGATACCGGCTTTAATAGTGAAGCGCCTATGCCTAACATATGGACGATTGACGAGGAAGAAGATAAGCCTAAGGACGAGACCCACCAAGATTCCTCGGATGATAAAGCCACTGATGAAAATGATGATGATACTAAGGTAGATGAAGCCATTGTTGCCAGTAAGATGGATGAAGACTTGGAGAAGCCGTCGTTTTTGAGGCGCCTAGCTAAGGTTAAACGCCACAATAAAGATGGCAGCTCGGATAATAACGCTTAAAAAGTAAATAATACAGCGCTTATGCTATTGCCAAAGCGCTATCCATGGGGCTATATTGGTAATACCAACCGCTATATATGGGCAGCAGCCGCAGCAGCTGGTGTACATTAAAGAAATAAACACCTCATCAAAAAAGCCAAAACTAGCGTATGTATTTAATACGTGAGCGATGCTGTCTTTTTTGACGAGAAGGAGGTGCGGCATGAAATGCAAAAAGTGCCAAAGCGACGATATAAAGGTTATAGAGTCGCGTGACGTGGCAGATGAGCAAGCTATTCGCCGCCGCCGGATGTGTAATGAATGCGGTTACAGGTTTACGACTTACGAAAGAGTCGAGCGCCCGCAGCTGATAGTCATTAAGCATGATGGAACCAGGCAATTATTTAATCGGGATAAGTTGCTCGCCGGGCTCTACAGAGCCTGCGAAAAAACACCGGTTACCAGTTTACAGCTGGAACACATGGTATCCGATATAGAGGAGTCTTTATATGCTTGTGGCGATCAGGAGATCGGTTCGTCGAAGATAGGTGAACTGGTTATGCAAAGACTAAGCTTGCTTAACGAAGTCGCCTATGTCAGATTCGCGAGCGTTTACCGTCGCTTTAAAGATATAGCTAGCTTTGAAAAGGAGCTATCACACATCAGGCAGCAAAATCGAATGCTTAAATCTGACCTCGTAGAGGATTGATGGCTCTCTCCGGCTACTAAAAATTAGCGGTCGCAGAGAGCTCTCAGGAAGTAGTCTTAGACGTATGTGGGTCTAACCGAATACTTTTTGAAAACTCTAACAAAAATCATAAAAATATATAAACTAAAAGGAGCGCTTCGGGTAAGGTTAAGTTGTGAGGGGCCTTATTTCCGGAGAAGACAACAGAAAGGGTAAATATTATGGGACAGGCAACCGACCTAGGGGTGGGGCGGCTTTTCACCCCTGCGAAAAGCAAGGCATACGATCAACTTAAGTGGGAAATTCGTGACTCGTTGCTCACTAATCCGATGACCAATGAGGTCGTTTTTGAGCAGAAAGGCATTGAGTTTCCAGAGGGATGGTCGCAAAACGCCATCAATATAGTAGCCCAAAAATACTTCAGCGGTACTCCGGGTACCGACTCAAGAGAAGATTCGCTTAAAGATCTGATTGACCGGGTAGTCGATACGATTACCAGGCAGGGTCTTGAAGAGGGATACTTCGATTCAGAAACGATGGCCGAAGACTTCCGCGAGGAACTCAAGTACGTCTTAGCAACACAAAGAGCGGCCTTTAACTCTCCGGTCTGGTTCAATATAGGTGTGCCGGATCGCTCACAACAAGCCAGCGCTTGTTTTATTCTCGGTATCGAGGACACTATGCCGGCGATTCTGAACTGGTACGTAGAAGAGGGTATGATTTTTAAGGGTGGTTCCGGATCCGGTATCAACATCAGCCCGATCAGGTCCAGTATTGAACCTTTGGGCAAAAGTGCCGGTACGGCCAGCGGACCTTTGAGCTTCATGCGTGGCGCCGATGCCAGTGCCGGAGCTATCAAGAGCGGCGGCAAAACCAGGCGGGCAGCCAAAATGGTTATTCTAAATGTCGATCATCCGGACGTGCTTGACTTTATATGGAGTAAAGCAATCGAAGAGCGCAAAGCCCGCGATTTGCAAAACCTGGGTTGGGATATGAGTCTTGATGGTAAGGATAGTTTCTCTGTTCAATACCAGAACGCCAATATTTCCGTTCGCGTAACTGATGAGTTTATGAAAGCGGTCGAAAATGACGACGACTGGGAGCTTAAGGCTGTTACCACCGGTAAGACCTTACGAACAATTAAAGCCAAAGATCTTTTCCGTCAATTTGCCGAAGCGGCCTGGGAATGTGCCGATCCCGGCATGCAGTTCGACACAGTCATTAACAAATGGCATACTACGCCCAAGGCCGGCCGAATTAACGGTTCTAATCCGTGCAGTGAGTATATGCACTTGGATAATTCCGCCTGTAATCTGGCAAGCCTCAATTTGCTCAAGTTCCTAAGGGATGATTCCTCTTTCATGGTTGATGAATTCAAGCATACCGTTGAGCTGATATTTACGGCTCAGGAAATACTGGTCGGCTACAGCGAATATCCTACCGAGCGAATTACTAAGAACGCTAAAGCTTACCGCGAGCTTGGTATTGGCTATGCTAACCTGGGTGCGCTTTTGATGGCTCAGGGCATACCTTACGACAGTGATGAGGGTCGCGCCCAAGCGGCTGCCATAACGGCGCTTCTGACCGGCTACGCTTACGCAACATCGGCTAAGATTGCTGCTAAAGTCGGACCTTTCGCCGGCTTTAATCGTGACCGCGAAGGTATGCTTAGGGTATTGAAAATGCATCGTGATGAGGTTTCCAAGATTGATGCCAATCTGGTTAGCGAAGATCTCCTTAGTGCAGCCGCCGACGCCTGGGATCAGGCCGTTGAACTTGGCGAGCGCTACGGCGTTCGCAATGCTCAGGCCAGCGTTCTGGCACCGACCGGAACCATTGGTCTGATGATGGACTGCGATACGACCGGAATCGAGCCAGATCTTGGCTTGGTAAAAGTTAAAAAGTTAGTCGGTGGCGGATCGATGAGCATCGTTAACCAGACTGTGCCTCGAGCTTTGAAGTCGCTTGGATACAATAAATCTCAAATCGACGACATCGTTAAGTACATCGATAGTGAAAAGACGATAATCGGTGCGCCGCACTTGAAAGTCGAACACCAGCCCGTCTTCGCTTGCTCGATGGGTGACAATCCGATTCACTATCTTGGTCACGTCAAGATGATGGCGGCGGTTCAGCCATTTATTTCCGGTGCCATTTCAAAGACGGTGAATATGCCGGAAGAAGTATCGGTAGAAGATATAGAACAATTACATATTGATGCCTGGAAGATGGGTCTTAAGGCGGTAGCTATTTATCGTGACAACTGTAAAGTCGCTCAGCCGCTATCCATGGCTAAAAAAGATGACGCCAAACAAGAAGATGGCTCCAAGCCTAGCGAAGAAGACAAGATCGTATTAAAGACTCCTGCTCGGCGTAAGCTGCCAAAGGTTCGCGTCAGCCGCACCTATAAGTTTCAAATTGCCGACCTTGACGGTTACTTTACGGTTGGAGAATATGAAGACGGAAAGCCCGGCGAGTTGTTCATAAACGTCAGCAAGCAGGGTAGTACGCTCAGTGGCCTAATGGATTCGTTTGCGATTTCGGTCAGTCTTGGTTTGCAGTACGGCGTGCCGCTAAAACACTACGTTAAGACGCTCAGGGGCACCTCGTTTGCTCCGGCCGGCGCTACCGATGACAAAGATATCCGTACGGCCAGCTCTATTACTGACTACATAATGCGCCGTTTGGCGAATGATTACTTAAGCTTTGATGATCGGCTTGAGCTTGGCCTAGCCAATATTGAGGACATGGTAATCAGTCAGGATCAGACTTCTCTAATTGAAGATTCTATCGCAAGCGAACCGGAAGAAAAAACCGTGGAAGCTGTTGTTGAGGAAACTGTTACGATCACAGAAATAGCAACGACTAAAGAGGCTAAGGATCCGGTAGTTGATCCCGATGCGCCGCTTTGTTACAACTGTGGTAACGTGACTCAGAGAGCCGGCAGTTGCTATGTTTGCTCATCCTGTGGCAGTACGACTGGTTGTAGCTAGACTCCAGATCATAGTGTGTTAAAATAGAAACCGAATGAAAGTACTAGTGCTTTACAAACCAAAATCAGAACATCGTCAGGCGATTGAAGATTTCATCAGTCAGTTTAAAGAAAAACACCCTCGTTCGAAGGTTGAGGTTCTAGACGTCGACCGGCGCGAAGGTATAGCGATGGCCAGCATCTACGATGTTATGCGTTATCCGTCTATTCTGGCTTTAAGAGATGACGGCACGGTTTTACAGACTTGGGAGGGTGAAGAAAACCTGCCTCGCCTAGATGATGTTGGCGTATACGCCATCGATCAGTTCTAGAGTATGGTATAGTAGAGAAAACAAGTCCGCTATAAGCAGCTATCCACTGCAAGGACCGGGAAGAAACAACCCCCATAGGTTGGAGTAGAACCCGTCGGAATGGCCCGTAACAGCCAAAATTAAGTGCTTTTGAGTAAAACCTCAAGGGAAAACGGATGGTACCGTCCTTTAGAAAAGCTGAAGGATTCCGTTAGAACTTGAGGTTTTTATTATTTAAGGAGTTGTTGCAATGAAATTCAAGCAGAAAAGTCGTCGACCGGCAATCGAGTACGAAAAAGATCTGATCAAGTACTGGAAAGACAATAAGATATTTGAGAAATCGGTTGAGGAAAGACCTAAAGATGATGCCTATGTATTTTATGATGGGCCACCCTTCATAACGGGTGTGCCGCACCACGGAACGCTCTTGTCCAGCATTACCAAGGATGCCGTCCCCAGGTACTGGACGATGAAAGGCAAACGAGTCGAAAGAGTCTGGGGATGGGACTGTCATGGTTTGCCGGCCGAAGTATTTACTGAGAAAAAACTCGGGATTAAAGACAAGCGCGATATTGGCGACAAAATATCCTTAGAGGATTATATTCTGACATGCCGGGCCAATATGGTACAGACCGGTAGTGAATGGGAGGACACGATCGACCGGATTGGTCGTTGGGTTAATTTCAAAGGCGCTTATAAAACCATGGATAAGGACTACATGGAGTCGGTTTGGTGGGCGTTTAAAGAGTTGTATGATGCCGGCAAGATATATGAAGGTGAAAAGGTTTTGCTTTACTGCATCAGAGATGCGACGCCCATATCTAAAGCTGAAGTAGCCGAGGGTAATTCATACAAGGACGATACCGATCCGTCGGTCTATGTGAAGTTAAAGCTTAAGGATAGCGACGCTTATTTATTGGCCTGGACTACCACCCCATGGACATTGCCCTCTAACACGGCGGCCGCAGTTAATCGTGATTTGGAATATGTCGAGGTATTGGTCGGCGGCGATAAATTAATTATGGCCAGAGATCTAATGAAGCGGGTGCTGCTTGATGAAAAAAATAAGCCACTGGAATACACGGAAGTCAGAAGCTTTAAGGGCAGTGAGCTGATTGGCAAGGAGTATGAACCATTATTCGAGAACCAGGGCGAAAACGCTCACAAAGTCTGGCATGCAGACTACGTGAATGTGGATGACGGTACCGGAGTGGTGCATTTGTCTCCGGCCTACGGTGAAGAAGATTTTGAATTAGCTAAACAAAACAACATACCCATAGTATCCAATCTGGATGACTACGGTATTTATGTCAGTGGTGATTGGAAGGGCGAACAGGTCTGGGAGATAAATAAGGTTATAGCCAAGAGCTTGCACGAGCGGGGAGTCGTTTGGAAGATTGAATATATAAAGCACTCTTATCCGCATTGTCATCGTTGTGATACCAAGCTAATATATCGTGCGCATCCAAGTTGGTTTTTAAATATTACAGATCAGCGTGATGACATGCTGAAGCTGAATAAAAATATTAACTGGTTTCCTGAGCATATAAAAAACGGTCGGTTCGCCAAGACGGTTGAGTCGGCTCCGGATTGGAATTTGAGTCGTGACCGGTTTTGGGCTACGGCTATGCCAGTTTGGAAAGGCACTGATTCTAACGGCCAGGAGCACATAAAAGTCGTCGGCAGTTATAGCGAACTGAAGGAGCTGTCGGGTGTTGAATTGGAAGATTATCACCGGCCGTGGGTCGATGACATTACGTTTACGATTGACGGTGTTGAATATAAGCGGATAGATAAAGTTTTGGACTGCTGGTTTGAAAGCGGCAGCATGCCGTTTGCCCAATTCCATTATCCGTTTGAGAATGTAGAAAAGTTTGAAAATAACTTTCCCGGTGACTTTATCGCCGAATATGTCGGTCAGGTCAGAGCCTGGTTTTACTATCTACACTCCTTGTCTACCGGATTATTTAACAGCAATGCATTTAAAAATGTTATCGTGACCGGCACGCTCGCCGGTAATGATGGCAGAAAAATGAGCAAAAGCTATGGCAACTATACCGACCCCAACGTTCTAATGGATCGCTATAGCGCCGATGCGCTTAGGTTTCTGTTGCTTAGCTCGCCGTTGCTTAATGCCGAAGACTTTTCTTTGATCGACAAAGACGTCGCCGATACCAGTCGTAAGCTGGCTATGATATGGAACATTTACGACTTCTTCAGCCTGTATGCTGATGTCGATAACTGGGAATGGGACCCCTCAAATGTCTCCGCCCCAGATTCGAACAATATTCTTGATCAATGGATAGTGTCACGCGTTCACCAGCTTAATCGATCGATAGACGAGTCGATGCAGCACTACGATATACCCGGAGCACTAAAGCCGGTCATGGGCTTCATAGATGATGCTTCAAATTGGTATGTGCGTCGCTCTCGCAAACGTTTTTGGAAGACTGAAAACGATAGCGATAAAAACCAGGCCTATGCGACACTGCATTATGTGTTAACGCAGTTGAGCATATTGCTTGCGCCGTTTGTACCGTTCTTGTCGGAAGAGCTGTATAGGCTTTTGTGTGGCGGTGAAAGCGTGCATTTGCTTGAATGGCCCAAGGCAGGTGTTGTAGATGAAACATTAATAGAAACCATGGGCTTTGTGCGCGACATAATAAATGAAGGTCTTAGGCAGCGCGCTGAAGCCGGCATTAAAGTCCGTCAACCGCTCAACTCGGTAACAATACATGACACTAGATCGAGACTAACAAAAGAATTGCAGGGAATAATAGCCGAGGAGCTTAATGTTAAAAAAATCGAGGTCGATGCTAAGGAAAGTGAGCTGCCGGTGGTTGTTGACCTGCGAATCACTCCCGATCTCAAGAGAGAGGGTTTAGCCAGAGAGATTATTAGGAATGTACAGAACGCAAGAAAAAATGCCGGCCTGAACGTTGACGACAGGATAGATCTGGAGCTCGGTTCTGACAGCGGTGATCTGGTATCCGTTTATGAAGATAAGCAGCTGCAGCAAGCTATAACCAAAGAGACCCTGGCAGTCAGCATCAATCAAGGTGAGCTAGGCGACGCGTACTCAGAATTAGTTAAAGTCGAGGGTATGGAGTTAGGAATAAAGCTTAAAGTTGCTGCTAACTAGGGCATTTTAGATCTCTCTCTTTGACACTTTGGTCTATCTCTGATAGAATCTATCGGTAACTTTTAGAGAAAATAAGGTAAAACCTATGAAAAAAGCCGTTATTGCAACCGGATCAAAACAGTACCTGGTAAAAGAAGGTGATGTTTTGTCGGTCGAAAAACTAACTGCCGACAAAAAAGTCGACTTCGAGCCATTACTTGTAATTGATGGAGACAAGGTAAGCGTTGGCAAGCCTAATGTAGCCGGTGCAAAGGTTTCGGCGGAGATATTGGAAGCGGACAAACTGTCCGAAAAGACAGTATCGATACGCTACAAGGCCAAAAAGCGCGTTAACACCAAGCGCGGTCACCGTCAGCATCAGACAACCATTAAGATTGCAAAAATAGCTTAGGCAATCTAATTTAAGCCGCTAGGGTTTGGATGTGGATAAGTCCAAACCCTATTTTTTTATGTAGTACGAATATCTACATAAAAGCATAAGCTTTAATAAAGTGAGATTAGGTCTATTAATAATGTCTATATGGTTTAAAACTTATTAAAATTGAAAAATTAACAACGAAAATTTATAAAAAAATATAGTTTTATTTGTTCTATTACGCACATATAAATTACTCAAAAAAACCTTGATTACACCTATGGA
>JAJYKI010000047.1 GCA_021788675.1 bacterium
TTACTGGGACCGCTGCCCTTACCGAGCAGACGACCTTCAACGTACACTCCGACCATAAACAGCTTATCGTGGTCCGGGCCTTCTTCACTGATTACCTTGTAGACTGGGGTTATGCCTTCCTCGCTTTGTACGATTTCCTGCAGCCTTGACTTGGCATCCATCCAGCTGCCATTAGACAATATGTCGTTCAGTGTCGATAAAATAGACTTGTTAATGAAAGCTTTGGCAGCTTCATAGCCCTGATCAAGATAAATTGCCCCTATAACGGCCTCAAAGCTGTTAGCGAGAATTTGGGCACGTCCCCGTTCCGTCCCGCGGCGCTCACCCCTGCTCAACCTTAATAGCGGCTCAAAGCCGAATTTTTGGGCCGCCGCACCGATACTCTCAGTCCTGACTAGTGCGCTACGCCAGTTAGTCAATACGCCCTCTTGTTCAGAGTAGTTGTTAAACAGAAACTCCGTCACGACCATTTCAAGCACGGCATCGCCTAGAAATTCGAGCCGTTCATTATGTTCGCTGACGGTCTTTTTATGCTCGTTAACATAAGACCGGTGCGTAAACGCGGTGATTAAAAGCTCGACATTATTAAATTCAAATCCAAATGTATTTTGAGCGAATTTCTGATACACGTTCGTGTCCATGGCTTTATAATTTAGAATCCCTTATGCGCTTTAAGCCCAGCAAAATTAGTTTAGATATGTCTTCATAGGCTATTTTATCGATTGCTTCATAGGCCGGCAACCACTGCATGTCACTGAGCCATTCCTCACCTTTCAGTTCATGGGTCTTGCCTAAGGCCTGCACCAAATAGATATGCATGGTCATGAGCACCAAAGTATGGTTACGCCTATAGCGGAAGTTGACTTTACCGAGCCAGGACATCACTTTCATATCCTGCAAACCGGTTTCTTCACGAATCTCCCTTTCGGCCGTAGCTTTAGGTTCTTCGCCCGGCTCGACATGACCCTTAGGTATAGTCCAGCGTTTTTTGGCGTCTTGAATCAAGAGCAGCTCGAGCTGATTGGACTGCTTTGGATTGCGGCGCCAGATAACACCGCCGGATGTCGTTTCATGGACTGCCTCGTCTATAACCGGCCGGCGCGTCACCAGCTTTTTGATGCCCTTAAAAGGCTTTGGTCGATGCATGGGGACCCTGTTACTTTTTCTTGGTGGTCGAAGGCTTATCCTTTACGGACTCGTCAGACTGTCTGAGGATAGTGCCGAGTACACCATTTACAAACTTTGATGAATTCTCGCCGCCAAAGGCTTTGGCTAATTCAACCGCTTCGTTAATGACGACTTTGGGCGGCACGTCGTCACCATGCTTTAGTTCATACAACCCGATCCTGAGAATAATCCTGTCCATGCGTGCGATTTGCTCGATCGGCCACTCCGGGGCAATCGGCTGCAACTGCTTGTCTAGACTAGAAGCATTCTTAGAGACACCTTTGACAAGTTTACGAATAAATTCTTTGTCTTCAACCATCTCTTCATAGCGACCGATGTTACGGTCAATGACTTCGTCGAGGACAAAGTTCTTGTCGCCGGCTTCCAGCCTGAACTCTTCCTCATAAAGAGTCTGGAGAGTGATTATTCTGCCAAGATGTCGGTTTGATGCCATAAACTTTTAATTTGCTATCGGCGCTAAGATTAAAGCGCGGTTTATTCTATTTAGGCCTGAAAATCTATCAGACATTGACTGTTTTGCCGGTTTCCCGTTTGGTAGTACGAACTTTAATCGGTGAACGGGCATTGACTTTGCGGGCCAATTTGACAACCAGATGGCTGCGCCTGGCACCGGTCGCTCGTGGACTGGTTCGCTTTTTAGGCTTTCCCATATTATTAAGGTCTCCTCCTTTGAGACGGATTAAATACTTGCTGTTTATATTAACAAATCCACCCCTTATATACAACTTCGCCCTTTTAACTTATCCGGCTAATTGATTACCAGACTCAATAGTTTGTCCGGCACATAAATAACCCGGGTAATTTCTTTTTTTGCCAGATAGTTTTTAACCGAATGCTCCCGCTCAGCGGCCGCCAAGACCGTCTTTTGATCGGCGCCTCGTTGCACTTTAACCTCGCCGCGGATTTTACCATTTATCTGGACCGCTATAACGACATCCTGGTCGATTGTCCAAGCCGGGTCATAAGCCGGCCACGATTCAAGATGGATCGAGCCGTCGTTACCTATAACTTCCCAGAGCTCTTCGCAGATATGCGGCGCAAACGGCGCCACCAGTTTAAGCGTGCTTTCAATTGCCCACTGCCATTCTATGGAAGAAAAATTATCCTTGGCTTTGATTCTATACAGCTGGTTGACACACTCCATGAGCGTGGCAATGGCCGTATTAAAGCCGTAATCCAGCAGGTCTTGGTCGACTTTACGGATAGTACGGTTAACCACACGCTTCAGATCGTCTGACTCACTCTCGCCACCGTCAGACTCGACGTATTCATTAACCAAAGTCCATAATCGCTGCAGGAAGCGGAAAGTTCCGCCCAGGGCTTCCGGACTCCAAGGTGTCGTCTGGTCATAGGGCGCCAAAAAAGTAATGGCCAAACGCAAAGCATCGGCGCCATAACCGTTGTCGATTACATCGTTCGGATTGACAATATTACCTTTGCTTTTGCTCATTTTAGTCCCGTCGGCCGCCAGAATGATGCCTTGGCCGCGGCGAGCGGCGTAAGGCTCGGGAGTAGGCACTAAGCCCTCGTCATAGAAGAATTCATGCCAGAAACGTGAATACAATAAGTGCAAAGTGGTATGCTCCATGCCGCCCAGATACATATCTACGGCACCCCAATAGTCCAATAGTTTTCGATCGGCAAAAGCCTTAGCATTGTGCGGGTCAAAATACCTCAAGTAATACCAGCTGCTGCCGGCCCAGTTAGGCATCGTATCGGTTTCCCGTTTGGCCGGACCACCGCATTTTGGACAGGTCGTATTCACCCAATCTTCAATAGCGGCCAGAGGGCTCTCACCGGTATGCGTCGGCTCGTAATGCGCTACTTTAGGCAGCTCGACCGGTAAAGCGTCTTCCGGGACTTGGACGGCCCCATGCTTGGGGCAGTGGATGATCGGAATAGGCTCACCCCAGTAGTGCTGACGGCTGAAAATCCAGTCGCGCAGCCGGTAGTTTATTTTCTCCTGAGCCACGCCTTGTTCTGCCAAATCTTTGACAATCTGTTCGCGCATGTCAGAACTGGCTAGGCCGTCATACTTGCCACTATTAAACATAACTCCTTCGGCGGTAAAGACCGGTTCCGAGGCCGTTTTAACAGCTTTTTTAGGCCTGATAACCGGGACTATATTCAAACCGTATTTGACGGCAAAAGCGTAGTCGCGCTCATCGTGTGCCGGTACCGACATAATGGCTCCCGTACCATAACCGGTCAGCACATAGTCCGCAACATACACCGGGATCTTTTCCCCGCTGGCAGGATTTATAGCGTAAGATCCGCTGAAAACACCGGTCTTATCCCGATCGGTATCCTGTCGCTCCACATCCGACTTGGCGGCGGCGGACTTTATGTAGGCGTTGACGTGTTCCTTTTGCTGTAGCGAAGTTAGCTGAATAACCAACGGATGCTCCGGCGCCAACACTAATGCGGTAGCGCCGAAGATAGTATCGGGGCGGGTCGTAAAAACTTTTATCCTGGTATCGCTATTTTCAATGGCGAAATCAATTTCGGCGCCCTTGGAACGTCCAATCCAGTTAATCTGCTGGTCGGCGATACGGCTAGGATAGTCAACCGTATCAAGACCGTCAATCAGACGATCGGCATAATCCGTAATCCTTAGCATCCATTGCTTGAGCAACTTCTTTTCGACTGGCGTGTCACAGCGCTCGTGACGTCCGTTGACGACCTCTTCATTGGCCAGACCGGTTTTGCAAAACGGACACCAGTTGACTGCAATTTCCGCCTGATAAGCCAATCCGGCCTTAACAAACCGCAGGAAAAGCCACTGCGTCCACCTGTAGTAATCCGGGTCGGAAGTATTGAAGCGCCGGCTCCAATCGAAGCTGAAGCCCATGGACTGCAGTTGGGCAACAAAGTTCGTGACATTATCCTCAGTCGCTTTTTGTGGAGTAATTTTATTCTTAATAGCATAGTTTTCGGTCGGTAATCCAAACGCATCAAAACCCATCGGGAAAAGCACATTATAGCCTTGCATGCGCTTATATCTGGCAACGATGTCCCCTAAGGAATATTCGCGCATATGGCCAATATGCATGCCAGCTCCGGAGGGATAAGGAAATTCTGTCAGCATGACGTATTTTAGTTTGGCTGAGTAATCTTCGGCGGCATACAAATTAGTTTCCGCCCATTTTTTTTGCCACTTGGGCTCAATGTCCTTGGGTGAGTATCGTTTCATAATTAATTGCCAGTATACCAGCTATAGCGGAGATATTACACCTTAAGACTAGTATTGTTTAAGATAATTGGTGTCAAAAACCGTATTGAGGGCTTGTTTGTCTTCGTGTTTATCTAGCGCCAGCTTGACCAGTTCTTCCACCAGCTCAACATTACTTCTACCGGCCGCCCGCCAGTTATGGGCGTACAGGCTACCCGGCAACGGATTAACCTCGTTAAAATAAACTTTCTTAGCTTTGGTGTCGACAAGCAAATCTACCCGCGCTATACCGCTACAACCTAGGGCCCTATAGACGTCAAGTGCCGTTTTCTCAGCTTGGTCCATCAAGTCCTTAGGCAAGTCAGCCGGCAACCGGCTGTAACCCTGGGAGCCATTCGTCTTGCCGCCTTTGCCTTTTTTGCCGCCGGCCATATATTTGGTTTCAAAGTCAAAGAAATCATCATCATGAGTAACCGGCTGTTCGACCAGAGCCGGTATGAGCTTGTCATTACCGATGACCGGTACGGTGGCCTCAATCAGGTTCTGAACCTCTTCCTCGACTATGACCTTATTGTCATAATGGGCTGCCACTTCGATCGCATTTTTAAGTTCGGTTTCGGATTTAACTCTGGTAATTGCAATACTCGACCCGAGATGTACCGGCTTAACGAAAAGTGGATAACGTAAACCAGCCAGGCGCTTTAATACTTTCTTGGCGTCGTCGGCGAAATCTTTGGCATAAAACCAGACGTACTTGGTTGACGGGATATTGGACTCCGACGCGACAATCTTCGCCAAAGCCTTGTCCATAGCTAAAGCACTGGACGGCATATCACAGCCAACATAAGCGACATTGGCCATATCAAGCAGGCCCATGAGCTCGCCGTCTTCGCCGTGCGTACCGTGTGTCGCCGGAAAAACCACGTCGATCTTTAACGGCTTCTTGGCGAGACCGGGCTTTATTAACGACAAGCCCTCGCCAATACCGAGCTGGATTGGACGATTGCGCTTTAGCCAATTGTCAATTTCACCCGACGAAAACAAATTAATGTCTTTAAGTTTGGGATCGCTATACCAGTTGCCTTTTTTATCTATATAAATGGCTATAACTTCATACCTGCCGCTCAATTCCAAAGGTTTAATAATGCTGGCAATGGCCGTTACTACGGATATGTCATGCTCGGTAGAGCGTGACCCGAAGATAACGCCGACTTTTAATTTATTCATAGTTCAATCATACACCTCTCATAATTTAGGCGTAATTATCCGGCCAGTCATTTTGCATCAAGACTATATCTCCTTTGGCGACAAACTGTTCAAGATTGGCATAGAATTTTAACGGGTCGTCTTCAATGAT
>JAJYKI010000048.1 GCA_021788675.1 bacterium
ATTGATTAATATGAGTGTCAGCGAGGACAATATTAGATCTGAAGAGTTCCCGGGTTATTAATATAATGGTAATGCGTTTATATATAGTTAATTTTTTGTTTTGGAACTTTGAACGTAGGTTTTTAGTGTAGTCCACTTAAAGTGGTTGACTATACGGAACAAAGATTATACAATATACTTGTTATTATAACTATATGCGTGTAAATAGAGAAGGTTTAAGCCAGGATACATCTTGGCGACAATTACCGTGGCAGGTTGGTAAAATAGGCTTGGCTGCACTTGCTGCCAGTCTGGCGTTATACAGCAATCCCGATCGCAAGATAGATTTAAATCAAAATCAAGAACAAACATCGCCAAACTTTAATCCGTCGTTGCCTTCTGGGATAAAGGTGACTAAATCTGAAATAAATCAACAAGATTCAGATCTTAGCTGGGCTATCAGGCATGGCTTTCCGATGATATTCATTGCCGGAAGCCTGACTTGTCAGGGTAGCGTTAGTCTGAACATAGAAAATCCTGTCATAGACCGAACTACGAATGGTGGATTTTTGGAGGGCTATGTTGTGTCTGGTAATGACGGACCGATTGTTAATCTAATTAATCCCTATAATCCATCGGTTTCCGTGCCCGGTTTGAGCTACTGTGTTCTTAAAAATAGCAACGACAAGGCTTTAGATACCGCTACTCTTTACCAGGCAGACTTAACCCTTAGCCTTAATGGAAACTATATGAGTGGCATTGATATCTTAAACGAGACACAGCGTTTGGTAAGTTCTGATCCGCCCATTCCAGTTGGACGAAAAATAAACTGATTATTATAATCACTCAGCCGTATATAAGAACGCCGATAACGACTGCTAAGTTTACGACTTCCCATAGCGTGAAGCTGACCATTATGCTCTTGTCTTTATGTGCGACCCCATAAAGTATCCATGGAAACGTGACTATAAATATAAGCAGCCAGGTAGCCATCGATACACCATTGGCATTGTGCTGGATGTATATGGTGTAGATTTGTGGCAATACCGTAAACGGGCCAATTACGCCCGCGACGAATGTGAGCTTGTCCAAGAAGACCAAATATGGACTGCCGTGATGGGATTTATGATTTGACGAACGCTCGTGCTTGTGTCGAAGACCTAACTGATCCATCTATATTAAATAATAGCATAAGCTATTTGATGCTTGTAACTTGGTTGGTTATGAGACCGCCTTTGATTGCCAGTTCTCCCATTCCTTGCATTACACAAAGCTCGATTTTGTGTTGATCAGGAAGTGTACCAAGCTCTGCGATAGGCTTGCGTTGCCAATTTTTTAAAAATATCATAGGTGGAAAATCGTTGACTAATTGGGGGAATTTAATCATAAGCAGTTCTCCATCGTTAGTTAATAGGTCCAAGGAGGGTTGACTGCCGTGCTTGCTTTTAGTATCCGAACTGGGACTGTGAAAATACAACGGCCACCCCATGTGGATTGTATGATTCCGATCCGGATTGTATGTGTATCCGTCGATTACTGTTAATGTCGTAGGTATTTTTAGATTGATATTTTCAGCAATATATTTTGCTATTTGATCGGCTTTTTTAGGCGTGATGCGTGCATTAACTTCCCTGCTCACCTCATACCTTAAGTATTTTTCCATAATATCCCGTAGTTATTTATTAGAAAACTTAACGAATACCAATTATATTACAGGTGTTAAATTATTCAATCATAATACGAATCGATGATATTATTTACTGAAGAAAATCCATCACTAGTAGTTGCATGGAATCTATAGGGGCGTATATATATTTAATTGTACTATTTTCAAAATAGTCTTTTGTTTCCTGGTCGGGTTCAATGACTAGACATAGATTAGCGTGGTTATCTTGATCAAATGGAGGGCTATATATTTCACCTTCTAGAATTAAATTAGCTAGTGAATCGACGGCTACGCATCTTCCGCTGACTTCGAGTTCTTCGCCAGTAACTTTAAAAAAATTATATGGCGGCACAATATCGTTAGCGAATACTTTTTTAGCTAGAGTTATTACATAAGCTCCGCGCAAACCGGCCTTTTTCTCTGCCTTTAAAATTTTTTTGTCTAAAATCAATTTTTTTTGATCGAGATTAAGACGTTCAAATTCGTCTGACATTAGAAATTCTAGAAATTTATGAGAATATTTCTGCAGCCTGTCAAATCTATCGAATGGTATATCTCGGCTAGCCTTTAGTTCCGGCAATAAATTTTTAATCGTTTTTAAAGGTATAGTTTTGCTGCTAAGATCGAAAAATACGTTTCTTTCGTGGATTCTGTGGCTTGCCGCTTGTTCGATAATACGCTGCATAATCTGTTGTCTAGGCGTGCCTTCGTCGTCGTAGTATACTCTGGCTTCAAAACCCTGATGTTCACCAATTGCCGATGTGTTTTTTTGGAGAGTTAAACTTGTTTTGAGAATATTCGCATCCGAACGTTCTTGGTAAAGACAGTCGCCAACTATGAAAACTTTTTTGCGCATTAGAGGAAAGGATTGATTCAATTCCGCGACAGCGCTGTCTATAAAGAGCTGCGCGGCATTGCCTGACAGTAATTCTAGTTGTTGTTGGTATTTTCGCGCATTTGAAATAGTAGACTCGTAGTCGAGAGGTGTCTTTAGGGACTCTGTAATATTATTATCCATTTTCATTATTAACCCTTTTCAATAATAACTAATTTAATTATATAGACTACCTTAATATTTTATTTTCTTAATTCTTAGGCTGTTCTCATGTTTCTTTTTGGCGATATCCAAGTTTTTAGTGACTTGTTTGGTTTAAAAACTAGTTGATGATTAACAATTGTTTTAAAAATCGAATAATATTGAACTATATCCATTAAGTAGAATGCACAATAAATCCAAAGTGCAGTTGAACTTAATTTTATCTTTTCAAACTTTCTCAAATGTTCATCTGGCCATAATACGCTTAATACGTATATCGTAATTGTGAGATATGCACCTATTATAATACCGAGGCTTCTATATTGGAGACTTAAATAGAGTATATATAAAAGTAAGAATGGCTCTATAAGCAGTAGAATCTCACTTAAAATCGCCATTGGCAGTCTATAGTGTGTCAGCATCTTGGAGTATATGTTGTCCTGGCTTGCGATTAAGTTACGATATTTGTATATGTTTTGGAGGTTACCTAATTTCCATCGATAGCGTTGTTTAAGCAGATCGCTAAATGAGCCTACTCCTTCGGTTAAGGCTACGACGTCGGCACCGTACACGATTCGTTTATCTTTGTTTCCAAACTTTGAGATTATTTTCATGCTCAAGCCGATATCTTCAGTAACAGTATCTTCATCATAACAATGAACTTTTTTTAGCGTGCTTTTTCTGTAGGTTGATGCAACTCCTCCAATAACGAATTCGCAATTTGTAAGACTGAACATTTTTTTTGACCTATAACCTATAAGATGCTCAAATCTTTGTAGCTTATTTAGGTATCCTGTGGATTCTATGATCCTAACGTTAGCGGCAACGCCAATTATTCGGTTGTCCTTAAAGTATGCTACGGACTTTTCAATTGCCTGCGGATGCAAAATTGAATCGGCATCCAAGGTCATAATTAATTGACCCTTGGCATGGTTATTAATTGCATTGTTTAGAGCAGCGGCTTTACCTTGATTTTTTTGAGTAATTAATTTTATCCGACAATTTTTTCGTCTAACACTAATACGCCTTACTCTGAATGGTCTATAATGATTATCTCTTGTAAAATATGACCATACTTGCAAGAACTTATTGCGTTTGATTCTCTTAATATAGCCTTTGACTATAGATGCCGTTTTGTCGGTAGACCCATCATTTACAACCAAAATCTCAATGTTAAGATAATTATTTGACAAGACTGAATCCAGTGTTCTGCGAATTACTTTCTCTTCGTTATGAGCCGGAATGATGACTGATACTAGTTTTTGTTTCCGGGGTTTTGAATTGTTGATTCGTGCCTTTTTCTTTCGTTGCTCGTATTCTTTTTTCATTCTAAGTATGTCATAGCTATTAGCGCCTATTGTATATAGGCCGATATGAAGCATAAATATAAAATTCACTATTGCTAATGTGTACATGAATACACTATTCATAGTCAGGAAGCCTTTATTAGGTTAAATGTATAAAATTGACGGTACTGAAAATAAGCACCGGTGCATGTTTGTATGGTTAGAATCGGCGGTCCTACATAATGAAATACGCTATCGTCGTATTGAGTCGTAGTTTTAATTGACGCAAGTTGGTAATAAAATGTATGGTTATTTGCTGTTTTAACTATAGCGATCGCCCCTGAGCGTATTGTATGAAGATATGCAAAAACCTCAGGTCGGTAGTGTCCATATAGAAAAGTATTACCGCCAACATTGTTGGGCTGTGATGTGGTTGTAGCGTATTGTACTTTACTGAGACTGACGTTCCATGTCTGAGTTAATGAGTTATATACACCCGGAATTATTTGTAGATTCATTGATAGGCTGGGAATTGTCAACTCTATTGGGTATCCGGAAATATCTGAACTGCTTGATGCTATGTAATGGTTTGTCGTGAACGTTTGATTTATAATCGGTTGAGTCGAATTAACGTAAAACCCAATTCCTAATCCCAGTGCGACTAGAATTGAACCGATTATTATTGCTAATTTTCTAATATTCATAATAAAAAAAGGGTTAACCGCGTTATTAGCGCAGCAACCCTCTTTGCTATTGTTTTATTTATGCTTTTGAGTAAATTTTCTTAGCAATCCAAAAAGCTAGAACCGTAGTCAACATCAATGCACCAATTGATATGCTAGTAAAAGCTATCATTGCTAACACTGGGCGTCCGCCAGTATTCGGTAGAATAACCGTACCTACGCCAATAAGTGACAGTCCCCCGCCTCCCATGCCTCCGTACATAAATAACTCCTATGGCTTATTGTTAATAACAACAATACACTAACATAGCAGGAAAGTAAACAAAATTATAAAATATATATTGCTAATGTTTACTGTTTCTGCGACCAGATGACATCATCAATATAAGCGTGAATGCCACTATTGCCGACTACTATTACCTGGAGCGAGGCGCTAGACACGTTAGTGGAGCTCGGGGTATAGGTGAATCCGACATTATTAGAGCCGATTGACGTGTCTGTAAATTTGTATTGGCCGGATATCCATTGACCTTGTGCGTTATATTCATCGATATAGAAGCCAATACAGCCGGATGTAATCGATTTTATGTCTACCCAATTGGTAATGTTGTAAGTGTTTGATGGCACGACGTTGATTTTAGGTGCGAATAAATGGACATTTTCGCTTGTAGATGGACTGTTAAGAGATACTGAGTATGTAGGATTGTCTGGAGCACCATTATTGTTGGCGTCTGCATAAATATTATTCGCACTGTCGGTGGTCCATCCTGCGGATATGCCCTGTGAAAAGTTATAGTTAGGCATCATATTTTGAGGCGGATTAAAAGCGATTGGGAAAACTTGCGGATTGGCAATATAGCCGTGTATTCCTGAGCCATAGATGACGAATTGCAAAGAGGCGGACGCGACAGCTGGAGAGCTTGGCGTATATGTGTAGTTCATGTCTTCTACAAACGGGTTAGTTTCCTGGGTTTTCCACTGACCGGATATCCACTGACCTTGTGCATTATATTCATCAATATAATATCGAACTCCACCACTGTTGATA
>JAJYKI010000049.1 GCA_021788675.1 bacterium
TACGCAAACTTATACTATAAATATTACCGCCGCATACGGTAGCGATGAACTATTAAATACAAATTCATTTAGTTGTAAATCTACGAGCGGTCAGCAATTTTGTGCCGTATCCACGATGAGCGATACTGTAATGAGGAGGCTATGAACGTAATATGAAGATAACGCCCAAAAGCAATTTAGATATATCAAGTAACCAGGATGGATTTGCTGCAATGGTTATTGCGATGGTTATTTTACTGGTCGCAAGTCTAATCTCACTGGGATTTGCTTATCAGATGCGACAGGAGCAACAGACCGCCTTAGGCAATCAACTTTCGACCCAAGCTTATTATGCAGCTGAATCTGCTATCAATGATGCTATTAGTTTTATTTCAAGTAACCCGCAATATCAGGTTAACAAGACCGATTGTGGCGATATAGCAAACACCCAATGGTCTTCCGCTTCGACGACCGATTTTTATTATGAATATCCAGAAGCAATTAAGAGCAATATATCTTATACCTGTTTGCTTGTTAATTTTGATGTTAACCATATTTATGTGAACGGGGTCAGTCCAGGACAATATGTGATGATACCACTCGTTTCAACTGGTAATAGCATTAATAGTCTAAATATTAGTTGGAGCAATAGCGACGGTTCTATTCTGGCTATGGGTAATAAATGCTCTTCTATTTCCCAAACTAATTTTAAATTACCGACTAATTCAGCTTCGGACCCTTGGGATTGTCCTCTTAGTTTAGTGGAGGCGTCGATTGTGGGCAAGGCCATTCTAAGCACTAGTTTATCTGGTGCTGCGGATATGGCCTCAAGTCTTTATTTATTTCCTGCTACCCAAGCTAGTCCAACTGAAAATGTACCAGGACCCAGTAATGGTCCGCAAATATATCCAGCTTTATACAATTCAACTGAGGGAATGGCCTCAATTAGTCTATCCTTGCCGCCTAACGATCAAGGCCAAAAAGTATATCTTAAATTAACACCATTTTACGGCAATACTTCTACCGATTTTACTGTAACGGCCTATGATAGCAATAATAATATTGTTTCAACTAATTCTGCTCAGGTTTCAATTGATGCAACTGGTAAAGCTGCCTATGTATTAAAAAGGCTTTCCGTTAGGTATCCGACTGGAATCATAGAAGGTTATAATGGTTACGCTATACAGTCGTCTGGTCCAATATGCAAGCAATTTGAAATAATACCGACTTCAGATGGGGGTACTGGTAATCCAAGTCCTGGGACAAACGCTTCCACGTCGTCAAATACAGACTGTAAACAATACGGCTACTAGCCAGGCTTATTATGGTACTTTTCGTGAATCTGTTTAAGATGAATGTCTGTGACGTGAGTGTATATTTGGGTTGTGGCGATATTGCTGTGACCTAGCATTGCCTGTACGCTTCTTAAATCGGCACCGTTTATAAGTAGGTCGGTTGCAAAACTATGCCTGAGAGTATGAGGGCTTACGTGCTTAGTTATTCCTGCTCTAAGTGAGTAATTTGAAACTAGTCTTTGTATAGTCCTGGCCGTAAGTCTAAGGTGGTTGCCCGACTGATCTACGGCCCTATTGCCTTTATACCTAACGAATAATGCCTTGCTGTTATCAGATCTCATCTCTAGGTATTTATTGATCCAATCGGCAGAATCCTGGCTAATAAAGATTGGTCTATCTTTTTGGCCCTTTCCTCGTACCATGAATTCACGTCTCTTTAAATTTATATGATCAATGTTTAGGTTAACTAATTCGCTAACTCTCAAGCCGCTACTGAATAATAGTTCAAGTATAGCCCTGTCCCTTAAGCCGTTTATTGTTTTTGTATCAGGCTGAGTGAATAAGCGATCCAACTCATCTTTATCAAGAAAATTAACTTGTTTTCTGTGCGTGCGAGCCAATTCTATTTTGTCGGCACTGAGTGCGTCAATATTTCGTTTCGAACAGAATTTTAGAAAACTTCTTAAAGCGATTAAATGATAATTTATAGTAAGCACATTCATTGTGTCACTTGTATTCGTGCCCAATCGGTTTAACCATAGCCGCCATTTTCTAACTAATTCTTGGTCGATATCTTGTACGTCAATATCGTCACCTGCAAAGTCGAGTATTCGGTTTAAATATCTATCGTAGTTTATTATAGTTTTTTGAGCTCTATTTTGTTCGATTTCTAAATATTCCAGAAAATCGGTTTTAGCCTTTTTAAATAGCATACTTATATTTTACGACTTTGCTCGCTTAAGGACTATATGATAGGCGTACTATATCTGTTACAATATCATAAACTAAATAAGGATATACAACATTGGAAAGAACATTGATTCTATTGAAGCCTGATGCCTTGCAGAGGGCTATAGTTGGAGACATTATTTCCCGGTTCGAAAGGGTAGGGCTTAAAATTGTAGCTGCCAAGGTAGTTAAGCCGACCGAAGAGCATTATTATCACCACTATGAGACTATTGGCAAGATGATTTCCAGGCGTGGCCAAAGTGTGTTTGACGTAACGCTGGCGTTTATGCAAGAAGGTCCGGTTATGGCCATGGTACTAGAAGGGATAGAAGCAGTATCGGTGGTTAGAAAAATTGTCGGTACGACCGAGCCGAAGGAGGCTCAGCCCGGCACGATAAGGGGTGATTTTTCGCACCTTAGCATTGCATATGCTAACAGTAAGGGTATGTCGATTCCCAATCTAATACATGCGTCAGGTGACAAAGACGAGGCGGAAATGGAAGTCAAGCACTGGTTTAAGGAAGAAGAGATTTTTGCATACTCAACCGTTCATGATAAATTTACTCAAGGCGGGAAGTAGCGCAAAATAGTCCTAAGGTTATGCTTATGCATAACTTGCCCTCATAGTTCAATGGATAAAACAGCTCCGTCCTAAGGAGAAGCTGGAGGTTCGAATCCTTCTGGGGGCACCAAGCATAAGCATAAAGGGCGTACAATATATCTAGTATGTCAGAATCAGAAGTTATTGCCCCGAAAAAGTACTTTGCCGACCAGTTCGATGATGAAGATGTAATCTTTCTTTTTCGTAAACACCCAGTAGTTATGCGTAAAGGACTTATCTTCGGACTATTAGGGCCTGTGGTCGGGGTTCTACCGGCCGCCATAAACACGAATCTCGGCATGAACGGTTTTTTTGAAGGGCTAGGGCTAGGGATATTGCTTGGTCTGATCGTGTTCTTTCCTTCGTGGATAGGCTGGCATTTCAGTGTCTTTATAGTAACTAACCAGCGGTTTATACAAATCAAGCAAAAGGGCATGTTTAGTCGTAGCGTATCTGATCTTGGTCTGCACCAAATTCAATCCGTCAGCTATGAGGTGTCCGGCATTCAGGAAACTTTGTTAGGTTTTGGTACAATAACTATGCGGACATATGTAGGCGATATAGAGATACACGATGTTCATCATCCGGCGAAGATCCAAAAAAGAATAATAGGTATATTAAGAGATCTTGGTATATCGACGGCTAACTTCCCGGGCGTATCGTCAAAGTCTGAAGAATATGAAGAGTAAATCTAAGAATAAGTCTAAAAAACAAAGACTTAGGCTAAGCCCTAGGTCTATTAAGCTACCCAAAGTTTTAAAGAAGAGAAAAGCACCGGAGGAGCGTCTTAAAGAGGCTTTCGCGAATGTTCCTAAAATTACTGATGAAACCGTAGCTGAACATCGGGAAGAGGTGCTATCCAGTGCAAGAAAATATATCTATCCATTACAGCATTCCAGAAAGAGGATAGTATACATATCCACTTCCATTGTTGTACTGGCACTTTTCTTATTTATGGGGTATGTTTTGGCTGCGCTATACCGCTTTCAGAGCACATCAAGCTTCATCTACGGCGTTACACAAGTCCTGCCCCTACCGGTTGCCAAGGTCGGGAGCGATTGGGTTTCGTATGAGAGTTACCTGTTCGAATTAAGACGTTACATGCACTACTACGAAACTCAGCAACAAGTTAATTTTTCGACCCAAAGCGGTCAAAAACAACTACTGGCATACAAGCAAAAAGCCATGGATTCAGTTATAACGGATGCCTACACTAAACAACTTGCCAGTAAATATAATGTCAGCGTATCCGATGCTCAGGTTAATAACGAAGTCGCTTTGGTTCAGAGCCAGAATCGATTAGGTAGCAGTCAGCAGGAGCTTAACGCCGTGCTTAATGATTTTTGGGGCTGGAACGAAGCGGATTTTAAGCGTGAACTAAAGAGTCAATTACTTCAACAAGCCGTAGTTGAAAAACTCGACACGACGGCATATTCCAAAGCCCAGACTACGCTTAGCCAGCTGCAGCATGGAGCAGATTTTGCGACTCTGGCCGCACAGGTATCCGACGATGCATCAACCAAAACCAATGGCGGACAATTCCCCGGCTTATTAACCAGAAACGATCCCAATGTTGCTCCTCAAATTACTCAGGCTTTATTTGCATTAAAGCCGGGTCAGATATCCCCGATCATAGATACGGGATATACGCTTGAAATCGTTAAGTTGTTACAGGTGCAGGGAAATAAGGTTCAAGCCGCGCATATTTCTTTCAATCTAGAACCGATATCCACATACATAGATCCACTGGAGAAACAAAACAAGCCGGAATATTTTATAAATATTCACTAGTCATAAATACATACCCAGGCTGACTAATTAAGTTCCGACAGTGACGATGATTTGGCTATCATGATGTCGTCAACGTAAGGACAACGCGCGGCAAGATCTTCAATACCGGTTTGAAATAAACTACTCATGTCATTAACTACGTATATGTAATCGCTTCCAATTTTTTTGTAAAATCTAGCCTCGACGTTTTTTAGGTCAAACATACTTTCAGCTAATCTTGATGCGGCTTTTTTTCTAGTTTCGTCGGTCCTGCGCAGGATACTGGGCAGCTCCCATTTAGAACCGTGGGGAAGCATGGCGACTATGACTTTATCATTATTCTTAACTAGAAGTTTTATGCGTTCATTAGTCAGCCTGTATTTATCTCTATGACGAGCGATAGCCAGTTCAAATATTAACGTGCCATAAGGAACAACACCAGCTAAAAGACTGAACAAAAAAGTTATTCTATGCCATTCTAGACTTGGATATAAGAAGAAAACAGATGTAAAGTACAGTAAAAATAATGAACCATGAATTTGTCCAGCTATTGGAATTGAGAAATTTTGTCCTGGCAAGTGCGCATAGTTTATGAGTATTCCGGCTATAAGGATCGTCCAGCCTATAGCCTCACCAATAGCCGTAAGTTTAAATATTTTCCACGATTCTTCTGGCGTAAAGCCTCTCATCGACTCGTACTTTTTAAAACAGGCAATGCTTTTATCTATGTACTTATTCATGCTTACTGACTTTATTCTATGTTTTTTTATTTAGATTTTATATGGCAACTAAATAAAAATTTTTGTTATGAGTATTTGTAAACTATGGTTACCCATTTATTTTTGACGTAATATGTATAAAGTTATAGATTATACAAATAATGAATTTGCATAGAGTTGGTGAAAAAGCAGACTACCTTAATGATACGGCGCCCTTAACCTCAATTCAGGAAATCGCCAAAGCCACCCATGGCGTTGTTTCT
>JAJYKI010000050.1 GCA_021788675.1 bacterium
GAGCGGTCGGGTTGGTATTTATGCATCAAATATCCGGATTGATTCATTGTATCCCTGGCGAATTCAAAGAAATTACGGGCTTCTTCATAGATACCAAGCCGAATCAAAGGCCAAATACTAAAAGCACTGTCCCTCGGCCAGCAATAACAATAGTAGTCGCGGCCATAATTAAAAATTGAAGAATCGCCGCTGGCCAAAACCGATCCCCGGCTATCACAATGGGCTTTGATTATCAAAAGGCTCTTTAAGGCCGCTTTACGATAATCTTCCTCTAGCACCGCCAACTTATCTACGGCCGGTTTTAGCCAAGCTTTCCAAAAATCTCTAGCTTTAATCAGCCGTTCACTAATATCGTACTTCTTAAGCTTCAGATGTATGTTTTGCGCATCAAACTGATTGTCCGAAGCCACAATCCAATAATCGACTCCGTAACTTGAACCCCCAGGCAATTTGCGAGCAAAACGCAGTACGCTATCAACGCCTCCGTGCTCAACCGGATTGTTAGACAGCTCACCATCTTCGGCATCAACGTAAGTTCCGTCTTTACCTTCGACTTCATAGGCACCGACGGCATATTGATCAAATTCTTCACCGTCTACGAATTTACCAGCGATAAGTAGGGAACAGCGACCTTTGTAGTCCAATAGGTAATTTTCATCTGGAACGTACAGGGCAGTATCGGCCCGGCCGGCTCGGGATATCTGAAAAACCTGATGCATGAACAGCCTTATTTCACGTTCCTGATCTGACAAGTTATTTACTCTTATGCGCCTGATTAGCGCAGTGTAATCCGTATCAACAAAGTCCTCAAATGCCAAATGCACATTTAAACTGTCTGAATGCATGTTGATTTCGCTTATAAGTGCGTCGGTGTTGAAATCGACGCTAATCTTCCAGCTACCATCATCAACCCATGAAAATTTTCCGTCGACCCAAACTCCTATCTTATGCTGCAGGCTACGGGCATTGGTTAAATTATCCAGACCGACGTATGGATAGTAAAAATCGTGTACCAGACCGGATTCATCGAGTCCTACGAATAGCTGTCCATTACTGAGTACTACCGGTCTACCCATAAACGCCCTCCACCCTTTCTATACGTAATTATAAATCAGCACCCTTACTTAAGAGTCGTGATTTTAAATCGTGGTATGCGTTAATGAAGTTAATGTAAGCGTCATACGGGGTCTCATAGGGACTGAAATAGGCATGGATATCGCCGTCGTTAAAATATTTTACGCACATATAGTAAAAATGATCCGAGGTCTGAAGTTTACGCCAATCTTCAATCAAATCCCAATCGTTTGAATCCAAGATAAGTCTTTCCAGTCCATAAAGCGACTCAATCGACTGTTTTTGCATGCCGTTACCAAGCCAGGCGCTTAAATCCCGTTCCGTATCCGCCCAAGTAACCGTGTTTGGACAGTCAAAAGTACCGACAGCTTCGATATTTTCAGCTGCCTCAGTGACAGTCTTAAAATCATGGCCTTCGGTTTTAAGCCATTCCTTCGGTAAATTATTTAAGAACTCCAATATTCCAGATTCTTCCCATTGGTGCTCGCCGAAAGTTTCATAATCCATGAATAGATCAAAGTTGGTCGCATCGCCGTCCTCGCTCAACCAATGTGAGAATTTATCAGCGGTTAGCGGCCACTCCGGCCAGTCATGATTACCAAACCTGAAGGCAATATCGTCGCTCACGCGGTAGTTTTTTAGCAGTACTTTTATTGAGTTGGTATTAACCGGGTTATAGACATAGTTCGGACTACGCCACCCTAAAACCGGATCCCAACCTTCAGCCAGAATCACCTTATAACCGGCATCCTCGGCCCATTTGGCAACGTCATTATTATAGGCAAGCTCGGTATTGCGGAATGATTTCGGCTCATGGCCAAACAAACGCTTAATGATATCGCGATGCATCTGGACCTGAGTCTCAAACTCGCTACGCGAATAAAAGAAGGCCAGGCTATGGTGGTAGGTTTCAGAAACTAGTTCGACCCGTCCGGTAGCGACCAACTCCTGGAAGCTGGCCAGGACTTTAGGCGACCAGCTTTCCAGCTGTTCAAGGACAACTCCGGAAATGGACAAGCTTAATTTAAATTCCGGGTATTTTTTTAGTAACTTCAACAAGACCTTATTGGTTGGCAGGTAGCTTTTATGCGCCACTTTATTAAGGATTTCGACATTGTTTTCCCGTTCGCCCGGTCCAGCTGCGAAATAGTTGTGGTTCACTCCCGTATCAAATGCCGTGTAATGCCGAACGCGGTAGGGTTGATGGACGTGCAAATAAAGTACAATCGATTTCATACTGCAACCCTCGCGGCATGATGATGGTACAGATCTTTAATTTTACCGGCCGACATCTCCCAGCCGATTCCGCTCAGTTCGTCAGCCAACTGCCATTTCAATTCGTTTTCCAACGCCGGCTCTATTAAAAAGCTGATCATTTTATTAGCCATTTCATTGATATCCCAGAAATCTACCTTTAAACAGCTTCTTAATACCTCGCTGATTCCGGTCTGCTTGGAGATAAGGCTGGGCACGCCATACATGCCGGCTTCCAAAGGTGACAGTCCGAACGGCTCGGATACTGAGGGCATCACGAACAAATCAGATATATCAAACGAATCACGCCATTCCTTGCCGCGCAAAAAGCCCGTGAACATGACATTGGCGCCAATTCCAAGCTCGGCCGACAGCGAAACCAATTCGTTGTATTGCTCGCCGCTGCCAACTATCAAAAACATGGTCTTGGGTAATTTATCGACTACCTGGCGGGCAGCATACAGAAAGTTGACCAAACCTTTTTGAACCGTCAAACGATTAATGCTGGAGACGATCTTCCATCCGTTGGTCTTTAGTTGTGCCAGATAGTGATAATCATTGTTACCATCCAAGGGAATAATCGCGTCCGGATCAATACTGTTATGTACCACCTCAATTTTATCCGCCGGTATATGATAGTCCCTGATGATGGCGTTTTTAGTGTGCTGACTGACAGCAATGACAGTATCCGCCTGCATTAGAGACAACTCTTCAATCTCCCTAACCAGCGGATTGCCATAACGTCCGCCAGCCCGGTCCGACTCGACCGAATGTACATGTAAAATAATCGGCACGTTCTGCTGTTGCTTAATCCTAAGGGCTGCCCGGAACGTCAGCCAGTCATGCGCGTGCACAATATCAAACTGCATCTTTTGAGCCATATTGGCTACAGCATGCTCATAGTACTTAACTTGAGAATAGAGGTCTTTCCATTCTTCGCGGCCGTCAAAATAAATATACTTATAGCTGTCATATGCGATTCCGGATTGGATTATCTCCGTCACATCAACCGGCTGGGCGGCAATCACTTTCATGAATCCAATGTTATGTTCCGCCTTATAAGGCAGGATAAAATCAAGATCAATGTCTTTTTTGGCTAAAGCCCGGCACATCTGGTAGCAAGCGACTCCAAGACCTCCGCTGTTATGCGGCGGTAATTCCCAACCGAGCATTAACACTTTCATCTATATTGTTTTTATTCTTTCTAACTATTGATGTCGATACTATTCTAGTCAAAAATAGCTTAAAGCACAACCTTTTTATTCCTTAAAACGATTAGCCATCCCTTAAAAATAAAAAAACCGCCCCGAAGAGTAAGTTTACATCGAGTCGGATGATTTAAATTTCTGGCAGGGGAGACAGGATTCGAACCTGCGACAACCGGTTTTGGAGACCGGGACTCTACCAGCTGAGCTACTCCCCTAAAATCGTAGACTATTTTTTTGGCACCAGATAACTTGGAAAACGTTTTTATTATATCTACCTTTTAAATACTACCCAAATCCAACAGATTATGCTATACCTAATAAACAATGAGTAAAGTTGTGCCAACCAAACCGCTACTTATTATGCTTTACGGATACCCCGGATCGGGCAAAAGTTACGTTGCTCGGCAATTATCCGACCATGTACAAGCAGCTCACGTTCAGGGTGATCGTATCCGGAGCGAACTTTTCGCCACTCCGAAGTACGATAAAGCCGAGAATAATGTCATCGCACAACTGATGGACTACATGACAGAAGAGTTTTTAAATGCTGGCATCAGCGTCATTTACGACACTAACTCTCTAAGATCGGCTCAACGGCATCAGATGCGTGAGATGGCGCGTAAGGCTCAAGCCATGCCGTTGGTAGTCTGGGTCCAAATCGACGTCGAATCAGCCTATCTACGCACACAGCAACGCGACAGACGTAAAACCGACGACAGGTACGCCGTAAACCTAGATCGCTCTCTTTTCGACAATATTGCTAGTCACATGCAAAATCCGTCCAATAGTGAAGACTATGTCGTTGTTAGCGGTAAGCACGTGTTTAATACCCAGCTCAGCGCCATAATGAAAAAATTGAACGATATGGGAGTCATCCGGATAGATGACACCAAATCCGGAGTTGCCAAACCGGAACTCATGAACCTGGTACCGAATCCCGCCGCCGGCAGAGTCGACATGAATCGCCGTCGCAATATCGTGATCAGATAGCTATAATAAAATAATCTATGGCCAGTAAAATATTCCAACTGCCTGACGTTGGTGTAGTCAAAATCGCTAAACGGAAATCCAGTCGTAACTTACGCCTAAGTATATCTCCGGCGGGAGAAGTCAAGGTTTCAATCCCGGCCTGGGCCCCGTATAGTGCCGGGGTCGACTTCGCCAAAACCAAAAAAGACTGGATTATAAAACAGCTACCGAAAAGCCAACTACTGATGCCCGATCAGATGATTGGCAAAGCTCATCGCCTAACCTTTATTCCCGTAAACGAAAATGGCCTGCCAATTAAAACTCTAATCAAAGACAACCAAATCAGAGTCTTTTATCCAAACGATCTGCATTATAGCCAAAAATCGGTACAAGCTTCGGCCAACGCCGCCGCCATCAGAGCCCTGCGTAAACAGGCTGAGAGCCTGCTTCCTAAACGGGTCGACCAGCTAGCGCAAACTCATGGCATGGAATATAACGACGTAAAGATTAAACGGCTGACCAGAAGGTGGGGAAGTTGTGACCGCTCAAAACACATCGTCTTAAACCTGTTTTTGATACAACTGCCGTGGGAGCTTATAGATTACGTCATTCTGCACGAACTGGCTCATACCAAACACTTAAATCACGGTCCGGATTTCTGGTCGACGCTTGAAGGCCTTGAAGCCGATGCCTGCGGCCTAAGGCGTCAGATACGCAACTACCGGCCGGAAATCATCAGCCAATAAACACCAGTTGCCATAAGCTAAGACCTCGGTTACTATAGAATCAAAACCGCTAATGGAACACACAATCGCAGAATTAAGCAAAATTGACAGTTTGGCCTACGGCCGGCTGACGAGCCTTATTAACAGTATGGCCGACGGCGTGATCGCCCTAAACAGCCATATCAAAGTCGTACTATTCAATAGCGCCACCCTTAATGTACTGGACAGAAACAACATTAAAGTCGGCGATGCACTCGAAGACTTGATGCAACTAATAGACAAAAACAACCATCCAATTGATGTCACCGAATTAGTTAAATCTGTTCAATTA
>JAJYKI010000051.1 GCA_021788675.1 bacterium
CTGCACTGGCTTTTTTCTCACTTGTTATCATTCAGATACTAATCTAGCAAAAAAAGGTCGATTTGGCAAGAGGTGTTATCTTGCCATCGCTAAGTCGCTTTTAAGTGCCGATTCTATATTGTGTTCGTTTATTTCTTCCGCCCTAATGGCATCAGCGATTGAATACTTTCCTATGGCAGTCCGTCTTAAGGCCTTGGTATACCCAGTCCGGTTCAGGCTTTTGGCCAGATCTTCAACTAGAGTGCGAATATATGTGCCACTGGATACATGGGCTTCAAAAACAACCTCGGGATAATTATATGAGACGAGATCCAGCGAATGAATTGTTATTCGTCTAGGCTCGATCATTACCGGTTGACCACTTCTGGCCAGCCGGTAGGCCCGGACTCCGTTAACCTTAATCGCGGAATAGGCAGGCGGGACTTGCGTAGTCTCACCAATGAATTTATTCATTGCTTTTTTTATAGATGCTTCATCCGGAATAATTAACGGATGGTCGTTAGGAGTTATGGTTCCTTCGGGATCGCCAGTCGTACTTGAAGCGTCCAATTGCATCGTCACCAGATAGGTCTTATCTGTTTTCAGGAGTGTAGCCGCTTGTCTGGTATACGGCTTACCGACCAATACTATTAATAACCCGGTGGCAAACGGATCAAGCGTACCGCTATGGCCGACTTTGATCTTTTTTGGAGCCACTCCGCTGACACTAGCTATCTTGCGGCGCAAATAACCGACTACGTCGAAACTTGTCCAATCCTTTGGTTTATCAATAAGTAGATAGCCTTCCATCTGGCTTCATATTAGCACGGATGATCGATTAGGCCGGAGGCAACATATCCGGCGGCACAATTGGAGGCGGCACCTGTGGAGGACCGCCCGAAGGACGATCTTCTTCGTCATTTTCATTTAATCCAAAATCCTGCGGATTAAAGGCCAAGGGGTTGGATTGTTCTTTTGGCGGCTCGTTGCCGAGGTCGAGATTAACGGCATTTAAGGCCTGGACTGGACCGGGTTCGGGCAAAGGCCCGGCTTTATAAGTGTCGTTTAACTGGTTCCTAAGGTTATCGAGGTGCGGACTTTTTACTGACTGCTCGATTTCCGTTAAGGTTTCATCGTCAGTTACCGGTGGCTCATTAACATTACCGGCCGGGGGCTGGACCGGAGGCACCGGACTAACCGGCTCACTGGTCATGCCCAAATTGGGTGGCGGCACTGGTTCGTCCAATGGTTTACGGTTTAAGATGCGTGACTTGTCTTCGGCTGGCAGGTCCAAAGGACTGACAACATTGTCCTGGACAATGTCTTCAGGCAGCGTATTGGCAGTAAAAGCACCTCCCAACGATGGGGGTTCGGTAATCATGGTCTGGGAAGCACTTAAACCGGCAGCATTGTCTTTTTCGGTATCACTTTTTGAATCAGTTACATCATCTTCGTTGATAGGCTGGACTTTAGGCAGTTCGGCCGGTGACTCCTCAGTTATGGCCGGTGCCGGCTCGTCTTTGTGTTCATGGGTTATTTCAAGCATGCCATTGGCAGATGCCTCGGCATCGACAGGTTTATTTTCAGGCTGGCTAGAAGGCACTTGGCTTGCGGCAGCAACGCCGGATTGCTGTAGTTTGCTTGCGACCAGCTGCTGGTTGGCGCCGGCCTTCATTAAAGCCGCGGCTACGCTCATGGTGTTGGGCGTGGTTTTACTGTTACTGAATCGTTCGGTTTCTGCCACAATGCCAGTTAATAGAGCGGTGGCTATCTGAGGATCAAGCTGGTTGACATCGACTCCCTTGCCCAGTTCATAAACCAGTTCGGATAAACTGCTTGCCGAGGGATCGTTCCAGTTAATGGAGCCGAGTTCGGATGCGCTTAATAGGTTAACCGTGGTAACTGTAGCATCGTGCAGGATACGACCGTGTGCAACGATTGCATTATCTAGGTCCTCTTGCTTGTTAACCCCTAGGGCAACAATCGCGTCGACGTTAAAATCGCCCTGGCTGAATTCGAGATCATCCGGTGTTAGTGTCGTTCTATAAGGGGTAATAAATATTTTGACCATTCTATCTTCGACTTTGTAGCGTAATTTGTCGGCCTTGCTTTTATCCAAAGCAATAATAAAGTCGCGCAGGCTATCGGTATTTTTCTCAAGCGTAGCTTCAGGCTGAAGGAATTCCAACGCGTTAGGTATGTCGCCGCTGAAGACTGCCGTGGCGTGCTTATTTACCTTATTGAGCCAGATTGTCATACCGATACAAGCCGTCAACTGATCAACGCTTGGGTTCGTACTAACCGTCACCAATATGTTATTGGCGGATTTTAGTTTGGCTATTAGCTGATTTTTCTGATCGTCCATTTTATGGTTTTGATTTTTTATTACTTAAGCCGATACTAGCACAATCCCCTACAGAAGTCGATATCTATTTGCAATCACCGGCCAACCTCTTGTATAGTATGTAGCCGTAATCAATTAATTTAAAAGGTCTTAAATGCCAATCATTAAATCAGCTAAGAAACGAGTTCGGGTCGCACATAAAGCCGCCATCAGAAACTCAAAAACCAAGCGCAGCCTGAAGGCAGCTCTTAAAGCGTTCACGGCCAAGCCTAGCAGCAGCTCACACTCAACCGCTCAAAGCAAAATAGATACTGCAGTAAAAAAAGGTATCATTAGCAAGAACAAGGCCGCCAGACTTAAGTCGCGGGCAGCCAGCAAAGCTAAAGCCAGCAAGGTTAAGCCGGCGGCAGCGGCTAAGGCTACAGTCAAGAAGACAACCGCTAAGAAACCGGTTGCCAAAAAGACGACCACCAAGAAGACAACCGCTAAAAAATCTTAAATACTTAGCAAAAAATACAGCAAGACGTCATCATCATTTACGGCTTGCTGTTTTATTTTATCGTCTAAAGCCAGGAGTTTAGTTATTAGGTTGTTAAGATCGGCTTCGGACAGCCGGCGGGCCAGGCTAGAGCTGGCAGATACCGAATTTGGTTTCACTCCCAAATCATTCGCAATTTCATTGACCGGCTTTGACTTAGCGGCCTTAATGACCGCCAACTGGTGTAGTTGCCACACAATCAGACCGATGATCTGTTGCGCCTCCACTTTCATAGAACGCTGTTCGTTATATATCCTCTCTACCGCTCGCTTATTACCCGAAAAAGCCGCACTTAAAAGTTGGAAGATCGTGCTTTGAGGACTTGGTTCTACCAGTAAATCTATGGTTTGACGCGTAATGTTCGGGTCATAACTAACAAGTTTATTAGCTTCGTTGGCTAACGCCACCTGATCGCCGGTTGTGCGTTCTATAAGATAAGTAGCTGTGGCGCGGTCGATGTGGCCGCCCGCTTCAGCCACCAAATTAATTAACCAACCGACCAGACCAGAGCCGCTTAGCGGGCCGATTTCATTGAATTGGGTGCCTTTTTTAAGCTCACTAAACAGCCGGCTACGCTTATCTGGCTTCGGTAAAACCACGATTAATTCGTGGGCTTCACTAACGGCAGCTATTAACCTATCCGGCGCTTCAGCCAGCTCACGGTTAGCAGCCAAGCCTTTTAAGACTATCAGCTTATTGCTGGCAAATAGCGATTCTGAACTGACTCGAGCTATAATCTCGCTAGCCTGAATTTCTTCAGCATCAATTCGCTCGATCGCCATATCGCCAAACTTTGCCTTGTAAGCTGTAATCCGGTCATTGATCATTCGCTCGATCTGAAATAAATTACTACCGGTTAGAGTGGTTACTCCCATAGCTATCTACATTATATTATCTTAGGCTGCTTTTGGCAGCGCGGACAGTAATGCGTACCCCTGCCGGCCACTCGGGTTTTCTGTATCTCACTCTGGCAGCGCGGACAAAGCTGGCCTTCGCGCCGAAAAACCCTGGCAAACTCTAAATAACTTCCCTTTTTACCTTCAGCATCAACATAGTTACGGTCAGTAGAACCGCCTTTATCCAAACTAAGTTTTAAAATCTCCCTGATCGACAAAAACAAATCACGGTAATTTTTATCCGTTAACGTCCCGACCGGTGTAGCCGGATTAAGCTTTGCTCCCCATAGACTCTCGTCGGCGTATATATTACCAATACCGGCCACGACCGTCTGATCCAATAGCGCAGCTTTAATAGACGTCTTTTTACGGCGCGCCAAGCGTGTTTTTAGTTTTTGCCAGGTGAAATCCGCTTCGAGCGGTTCAGGCCCCAACTTCTTAAAGAAATCCATTTCGTCGACTAACGTTTTCGGCATTAGCTTCATCCAGCCGAACTTGCGCTGATCGTTAAAAAACAGCTTGCTGCCATCTTGGAACATGATTGTTACCCTAGTGGACTTATCCGGCAACTTGGCTATTAGAGAGTCGTTCGGATGGCCGGCTCCAAAATGCTGCCTATTACCATCGAACACCAACTGGCCGGTCATTTTCAGGTGTATAACAATAGCATAATTGCTGTCTAGCGTGATAATTAATGCTTTGCCGCGCCGTTTGATTGCTTCAACCCTGCTACCGATTAAGAATCTATTTACATCCTCCTTAGGATTAGGAAAACTCTTTGGCGCATCGAAATCCACCGAGACAATGGTCTTATGGATAATCAGGCGTTTTAGGCCACGCCTGATAGTTTCAACTTCTGGCAACTCCGGCATACTGCAGGTAGTATACTATTTAAGCTGATGGATTCATTATTCAACATACTAAGCAATAAGGATTTTAGTCCGCCGGACGAGGTCGGCTTGATCAAACAATACGTTATTGAAAAATACAACCAAGATGTCAACGTGGCGATTAATTCAAGAGAAATAATCGTATCCAGCCGCAGTTCCGGCCTGATTAGTACCCTTAGAAATAACAGCCCGGCACTCATTAAAGCGGCTAAAACGGATAAGAAAATACGGTTTCGGATTGGTTAGATGTCTAAGCCTGAAGTTACCTGCTGGTAATCGGGAATCTGGTTGCTGAAAAGTTGCAATGTCATATTAAGGTCGCCTTTGAACGTTTCCGGCACCCCGCTGCCGCAACCGGTTGTCCAATATCTTTGTTTTTGAACGTTGTTGACACTAAACGACATAATGTAGCGATCCTGTAGCGGACAATAGCCGCTAGCTTGCGCCAGTTTCGGGTCGTTAACGCCATCATTAAACCCGGCGTATTCTAGAGAACGCAAAAATACATGAAATGCCGGTTCGTTATTTGGATAAGTTTCGGTTCTTAAAAGCGTTCCTAAATAACCGCTATACACATTGATCGTGGCCGAACTGTTACTAACCGTAATTTGTACCTGATTATGAAGCGACTCGGCATTAGTCGGTCCATCTATCAAGAGAGAGACTTTAGCCGAAGGGTTAACGGCATAGGCTGCCATTGGTTGCTGTGCCGGATTTTTAGTTTGATTTTTAGAGTGGCTGAACAGCATAGTAACAACTACGATCAATAGACCGATTGCCACTAGCAAGCCAAGCAAAAATGTAATGTTTCGTCTCCCGAACATAAGCATATATTACAATAAGTGTATATAATTTTCAAGTTTTTACGCGTGTCTGTTTTAGGTTATATTCGTACTAAAGATA
>JAJYKI010000052.1 GCA_021788675.1 bacterium
ACCTAAGGACAAGCAGCTTGCGGCCGCCGAAGCCGGCATATTGCCGTGGCAATTAAGCTCGCCTTTAAGTCGCATGGCAGTATATCCTGGTCAAAATGGCAATCAGCTAATCATTGCCGGCGGACTAACCGCTTCCGGACAATCAGCCAGTGGCATATATACTCTAGATACAACTTCGGGAAGTCTGGCGATGACCGGTACGCTATCGTCCGCAGTGCATGATGCTGCCAGCTCGACACTGGGCAATTCATATGCACTATTCGGTGGCGGCGATACCAGTTCGGTTAACAACACGGCAGTGTTTGGTCTAAGCGGAACGTTAAATACCAGTGGTAGTTTACCGCAACCAAGGTCTGATGCAACGGCGGTTAAAGTTAATAACAAGGTGTATATTATCGGGGGATATAACGGCACCGCAGGCGATGCTCAGGTTCTGTTTACGAGTGACGGCAAAACTTTTACAAAGTCAGCCAGCCTGCCTATCCCGGTCCGGTACGCAGCGGCTGCACTATCCGGTAATCTTATTTATGTTTTTGGAGGTGAGGCCACTACCGGTTCAAATGCCGGTCAGCCGATTACTTCCGTTCAAATAATTAATACGTCTAATAATACAGCCTCCGTTTCTAGCATGAAACTGCCGGTTCCTCTGGAAGGAGCCTCGGCTTTTGTAATCAATGGTGAAATATTCCTGGCCGGCGGCCAAAGCAGTGTGCCGGAATCAATTACTCCTGGGGTAGGTACGACTCAGGTGCCGGGTGTGAGCGTTGCCAGTCAATCAGATACGTATAACACGATCTGGGCAATAGATACTGTTTCGAATCAGGTTCTTAAAGCCGGTACTTTGCAATTGCCGGTCGCCTACGCCGGTTCGACCGTATTGGGTTCAAGGGCCTGGCTAATCGGCGGCGAATATAATGGCACGGTGGTAAGTTCGGTTCAAATGGTAACGCCTAACAGTGCGTTCGGCATAGCTGGACAGCCCGGTGCCGGTTCGCCTTATTACGGCGCTAAGTTGATGATTGCCGATCGCGGCAATAACCGAGTGGTGGTTATGAACCCAAGCATGCAAATTACTTGGCAATATCCGTCGGCTAATTCTAATACTCAAGCCGCCGGTGGTTTTTACTTCCCGGACGACGCATTTTTTGCTAACCACGGCACAGCCATCATTTCCAACCAGGAGAACAATAATACCATAGTCGAGATCGGATATCCATCCGGTAAAGTTTTGTGGACATACGGTCATCCGCTGCAAGCCGGTTCAGCAAGCGGCTATCTCAACGCGCCCGATGACGCCTACCAGCTAAAGAATAATATAGTCGTAGTGGCCGACGATGTGAACTGCCGGGTATTATTCATAGATCAGGCTACCAAAAAAGTTGTCAGTCAGATTGGCACAACGGGTGTCTGTACGCATAATCCAAATGTTTCACTGGGTGCCGTTAATGGCGACACGCCGTTATATGACGGTAATGTGCTACTATCTGAAATTCGTGGTTCGTGGGTCAGTGAATATACCCCGCAAGGTAAAATGGTCTGGACTGTACAATTACCTATTTCATATCCGTCCGATCCGCAACAGTTAGGTGCTGGTCCGGGCTTAAACCCCGACAAATATTTAATTGCCGATTATGCCAATCCCGGTGCAATTCTTGAGTTTACCAGGGAAGGAAAAGTACTCTATAGGTATCAAGTTACTTCCGGTACCGGAATGCTAAAGTACCCATCCTTGGTTGAACTGCTTCCTAGCGGTGTGTTTATGGCCAATGATGATCATCGCGATCGAATGGTAGCAATCGATCCTGCGACTAAAGCCTTAGTTTGGCAATACGGCATAACCGACCAGCCTGGAACGACAACCGGCATGATACATAAACCGGACGGCTTCGACATTCTTTTGCCCAATGGCACTACTCCTACTCACGGTGCGACCCAATAGCAAGTCAGACGTTCTGCTAGAAGATATCCTAACAAGTTTCGCCAGATTGCAATTTGTGGATTCTTATCCGAAGCTTCGAATACTAAGGCCGATGCCTAAAAAATTGTCACATGTATAAACGGGCCGTGTCGCATCATTACTGAGCGAATCTGAGAATGCATAGCCTAGTTTATTAAAGTCCCGAATGTCGGCTACATTTTCAATGCGTTGTTTTATCATCCAGTTAGCAAACGCTCCGCGCGCGATTTTGGAGTGAACAGCCACCTGAACGTAGTCGTTAGAGCCGGCCTGTTTGGTAAGAAAAAGCGGGCTTATAACCGTCTGATTTTTCAAATAAGGTAGTATGGCTTTGGCGTATTCCTGACTCGTTAAGTTGATTATATCGGCTTCAGGATCCAGTGTATCGGCTATGCTGTGTCCCCAGAACTGGTAAAGATTTTTAAATTCGTCAATGCTTAGTTTGTAGCCCATTTCCAAGCGGTAAGGATGTATTAGGTCCAATGGCTTCAATATGCCATACAGCGCGGACAAAATTCTTAAGTGCCCCTCGGCATATATCCGGTCATCGGCGCTAAAAGATTGAGCCTGTAGGCCGCTGTAGATATCGCCTTTAAATACGTCTATAGCAGCCGACCCGGTAGATTTTTGCGTACTCCAGCTGTGAATAGTTTTATATGTATTCTCGGCTAAACTTGGCGATAGATGCATCAAATTTTCAATCTCGTTAACAGATAATCTCAAGAGTACAGCGTTGATGCGCACGGCAGACTCAAGCAGCATCGGACTGGTTCCGTCTTCAGTCTGGGGTTCTAATGCTTTTTGGGTTTTAGACGAATGCAAAATTGTTATAATCATCGGTCGTGGATTTCTACCTCACCCCGTCCCAAAATTTTATTGCCGGAAGGAGTGAAGATGATCGCGGTGTCCTCATCTATGCCAAGCCACTGGAATGTGTCGTTAAATGAGAAAATTTTCTGAAATAACTTTTGATGCTGTTTGAAACGATCGAAGTGCGGAAATACGACGTAATCTATTAATCCGAAAGCTTTGGTCCAGCCGACGTCTTTGCTTGATAATATGGCTCGGAACGGATACTTTAGGATGTGCGAGCCTAAAACCATTGCTCCGGCCGAACTGCCGGCCAGCAAGACGCCGTCACCTAGCCTATTAATTAATGTGTGCCAAAGCCGACTGCCGTTTAAAACGTCAAACAAGTAATTCGGGTCACCGCCGGAAAAGAAAACGCAGTCAACGTCAGTGATAAGCTCTACCAAATCAGGGTTATTAGCGTCAATCCGGTTGTATATATCTACCGGTACGACTTTTATGTCAAAAGCCGCATAGTGACTGATGGCCATGTCGATCCATTTGCGGGCATCTTTTTCGCGTCCGGCCGCGGCAGGTATAACCGCCAGGCTTTTTATACTAAAAGTGTCTATTAAATATTGATCTATGCTTTTCACTGCGTCGGTGAATTCGCCGGAGCCGAATAGTGCAATGTTCATCACTATAAATATTAGCAAACTATTTAGAACAAGGTCGCAAAGATACTATAATAGGTGACAGATATTATGATTAATATGAGCGATGAAGACTGGCAGAAAAAGTTAAGCTCTGACCAGTTCAAAGTTTTACGACAAAAGGCTACCGAACCCCCATTCAGTGGTAAATTTGATGATTTTTGGAAGGAAGGCGTATATAAGTGTGCGGCCTGCGGTGAAGTCCTGTTTACCTCTGATACAAAATTTGATGCGGCGTGTGGCTGGCCAAGTTTTTGGACAGCGGTTGACGATACTAAAATCAAATTAGTGCCGGATTATTCTCACGGCATGATTAGAACTGAGGTGCAGTGCGGTAATTGCGGCGGGCATCTAGGGCATGTTTTCGATGATGGTCCTAAGGAACATGGCGGTCAGAGATACTGCATAAATTCAATTTCACTGGACTTTGAAGACGCTAAAGCTAAGGCCGGTAATGAATCCGGAAGCTAATCTGGAGACCGCGATATTAGGCGGCGGCTGCTTCTGGTGCCTGGAAGCTGCCTACCAGATGGTAAATGGCGTAGTTGATGTCCGCTCAGGTTATAGTGGCGGTGATGTGACTAGTCCGACCTACGAACAGGTATGCAGCGGCAAAGCCGGTCATGCAGAAGTCGTACAGATAAAATTCGACAGCCGCATTATTAGTTACGAAGATATATTAGATATATTCTGGGTAATTCACGATCCTACAACCCTAAATCGACAGGGCAACGACGTTGGCACGCAATATCGTTCGGTTATTTTTTATATGAACGATATTCAAAAGGAAGTTGCCAAAAAGTCGATAAAAGCAGTCGCTAAGCTATGGACCGATCCAATCGTGACCGAGCTTCGCCTTTTTCAAAAATTTTATCCGGCCGAAAACTACCACAAAGACTACTTTACGCGTAACCCTGAAAACGCTTACTGCCAGCTAATCATTAATCCTAAATTAAATAAACTAAGATCTAAATTTCGTGACAAGTTAATTACGCCTACTAAATTATAAAATCTAACAATTTAAGATTAGTTATTAATTTCCAAGTTCTAATATCCGATTTATGATCGAAGTAGTTGAGGGCTCCGGGTTCATGCGATCCAAAATAACGAACTTTGATCGATCGATAATGTTATAGAAACGCGGATCCGGCCCGTCTGTTACGTAATGGTCCGGTTTTAATTTAGCTAATATCTCTTTATATATATGGTCAATCTGGTCTGGTTCTGATTTAGAGGGATCAATAAACACATAGTCCACTATCTTTAGACTATCCAGCATGCGTGCACGATCGTTTTCATTTATAATCGGTCGTTTGACTCCTTTGCGCGCCTTAACTCTCTTGTCGCCGCTAAGCAGTACCACGACTATATCGCCGTGGGAACTTACTTTATTTAGATAATTCAAATGTCCGTTATGCAGCAGATCAAAAGTACCAGATGTCAGCACGATTGTCTTATCTAAGTGCTTTTGCCTTATTTGTTCTAGATCATCAAGCTTTATTATCACGCTTTAATTTTAGCAAAAAATACTGGTCTTAATAGTGGCCTATGGCAAGTCTATCGTAGAAATATCTTACCAATATTATTACCAATTTATTCTTTTATTGGTGACAGTACACCCGTAAGACGTAATAGAGGGCCACTGAAGCTTTACAGACATACGCGCTTAAAGTGCTAAAAGATAATTATGAAATAACCATTAAAACGTATTGTTAAGAATATAAGCATTTGATATAGAATATATATATGAGTCAAGATCAATTTACGCAGTTGTTCAAATATATGGAGAAGCGTTTTGATGAAGTAGATAAAAAATTTGAAGAAGCTAAGACGGATAGGGCAGATATACGTGGCGCAATAGCAGAGTTAAGCGCACAAGTAAGGGATTATCACAATGAGATGTAATTTATGTCTCATCAAATGGACAAACTACGAGATGCTATTCTGAAGAAACCCTATGCGAAGGTTGTAATACATGGAATAATATGTATATGCACGAAAATGTTGCAACACCGAATCAAGGTCCAGAAACTGAGCATTCATTTGAAGAGCTTGCCGGGCTCTACAATTACCTAGTAGA
>JAJYKI010000053.1 GCA_021788675.1 bacterium
CGAAGACTTGAGGAATAATGGCTACGACACTCTGACCGCCGGAAGCACCATAACCTTTACGCCGACCATACCCTCAAACTTACCCATAACGGCCACCGGGAGCGTAGTCATAAGTGAGCCGATGTATGGACTGAGAAGAGTAGACGTAACTGTTTCTTACGTGCAATACGGACAAACTATAAATGTCGAACTAAGTTCTGAGATTGGCATTATTGGATTGGGGCAAGGATGAAAAACAGATCAAAGCTGAGCGATGATGGTTTTACTTTAATTGAACTGCTGGTAACCATGCTGGTCATGGCAATCATGTTCGTTGCTATGGCTAACTTTATTACCGACTGGATGCAGACCGCCGGTATCGCCCAGGCTAAAGCTAACTTAATTAGTACGGCTGAATATGCTCTTGATGAAGCCAATAACGACATCCTGTTATCTGGCAGCGTCGATTCTCCCAATCGCTGGCCCGATCCTAACGGCCCCGGTGGAAACCAGTATGGCTGGCAGTCCAACAGTACGACTCTAGTCTTGGCAAAAGTCGCCGTCGACAGCAGCGGCAACGCCATCTACACCGACAGCAATGACTATATTACCCAAAAAGACGATATTATTTACTATTTATCGGGAACAACTCTTTATCGGCGCGTCCTCGCATCAACCAGCACCAACGACACCGCCGTAACAACATGCCCTGCCAGCCTCGCCACCAGCACCTGTCCGGCCGACTCTATTGTAGCCACCGGAGTAACGACTTGGAATATAACCTATTATGACGCTAATAACCAGGTCGTTAGTCCAGCCAATGCCCGTTCTATCCAACTATCCATAACCATATCCACGACCTATAACGGACAACCGATCAACGCCAGCTATACTACAAGGATGGTATTCAGAAATGCTTAAAACCAATTTAGAAAGCGACTATGAAGAATCGGGCTGGGTATTGGTTTCGGCTATTGTCGTAATAACATTTTTAACAGCCATCGGGTTGACTTTAGTCGGTTACGTAGCGTCACAGTTCCAGCATAGTTATTATGAGGCATACGCCCAAAACGCCCAGCTGACAGCCGAAGCCGGCATAGAACAATCGGTTGATGAGCTAAATTCATCCAGCGACTTTGCCGGCTATTCTACGCCTCAGGTTTTCTTTAACAATTCGACTCAAGGATATGGCACGTTCACAACGTCAATAACTTCTAATCCTGACGGCAAATCTAAATACATCATATCGACAGGTAACGTTTATTTAAACAGTAGTGCGACTAATCCTTATGTAACCCGGATGATCAAAGTCGTGGTCGTCGGCACTCAAAGTACCGGCTATTCGGTCATGACCGGTCCGGGGGGCCTAATATTAGGCGGTACGGCCAACATTACCAATTCAAGTGTCTATGTCAGCGGGACTATAACCATGAACGGGGCATCAAAAATCGGGACCTATGCTAACCCGCTGACAGTTGAAGCTGCTAACGATGCCTGCCCGACCGGCTCAACCCCCGGCTCAACCTATCCAACGGTCTGTACCGACACTCAACCAATCAGCCTGTCATCGAACAGCAAGATATATGGCAGCGTCTGCGCTACCGGCCAGACAAGCACCGGACCGAATAACAACATCCAGACCGGCAACGGTGGCAGCGGACTGGAATCCGGCTGTGTTGCTCCGGTAAATTCGCCGCCTACCTATGATCGCCTGTCTCAAATTCAAGCCGTCACAACAACCGCTTCAGGCACTAACAGTGATTACATTTGCGGCAATGGCACGACCGGCAGTAACTGGCCGGCCAACCTCGAGCTAACCGGCAACGTAACAATTGGCGGACATTGTAATATTACGGTTAACGGTAATGTCTGGATTACCGGCAATTTAACGATTGACGGATCGGCCAATTTTACGGTGTCCGACAGTCTGGGCACCACACATCCCGTTATTATGGTCGACGGCACGATTTCAGTCGGCGGATCGACTTCAATGATTGCCAATTCTAGTGGTACGGGCATAGAATTCATAACCTTCTTAAGCGATAACTCGTGCACCATCGGTACCACATCAACTACTTATTGTTCTTCGCTAACCGGCAACGATTTGAAAACATCACAGTCGATGCAAAACATATCCGTCGGCAGTAGCGTCAAAACCCCGGGGGCAATATTTGACGCCTACTGGAGCGAGGTGGTCCTAAACGGTAGTGGCGCGGTCGGAGCCGCAACCGGCCAAACCGTATTCCTTAACGGATCAGGCTCGGTGGTCTTCGGTACGACTTTGGCATCAAACACAACCACCTGGACAATTAGTAGCTACGAACCCTACCGCTGAAATGAATAATGGTATAATTTAACTAGTTGTAATAGGGTTCAAATAAAGACAAAGTTTAGCATTGGTAAGCGGTGGGAAATAAATGGCATTTAACCACAAATTAAATAATCACGGATTCTCGGTTATAGAGATACTGATTGTGTTAATTGCCGTCGGTTTACTAGTCGGCATCGTAGCCTATACTTATGCCGGGATTAGAGCGCGCAGCCGTGACAACACCAGAATCGCGGATTTAACCACCGAACTCCAAACGAATATCGAGGCTTTCTACTCACAAAACATGTATTATCCCAGCCTGAAAGACATGAACAGTCCCAGCTGGCGAACCACAAATTTACCCAAACTTCAGTCCAACGCCATACAAGACCCCTCCTGGACTCCTTCCAATAAAACCTGCACTCTTAACAATCAGCCGATTCTGCTCAAAAAGGCTCAGCCGGGATGCTATGGCTATAATCCGACCAACAACGGGGCCAGTTGTGAATCGAATGACACGACCTGCAATCAATACACCCTAACCGCCAGCCTGGAACAGGGCGGACTTTACGTAAAAACGCAACTGGATTAATCACCATGACTTTTAAAAACACGCAACCTAAATTCATAAAGAGTAAAGCTTAATGTCTAACGTACACCAGAAACTACCCTACTTATACAAGGATAAGCCCCTGTTCGGCATGGACATTGGTAATGGTTCGCTTAAGGTCATGCAAACTGTTTTAGATTCTCAAAAAAACGACAAAAAACAATCCTCAAAAACCAATAATCTGCTTGTGGGTTATGGTAGCTGCCACTTTGACGCCAAAGCTATCAATGACGGAGTGGTCGTTAGTCCGGAGATAATAGCCGAATCGGCTAAAAAACTATTTACTAACGGACTTTTTGGCGACATTACAACCAGGCGGGTAGCCTTAACTATACCATCGTATCGTACGTTCACGCGTTCACTAATGCTGCCGCCATCACTTTCGAACAAAGAAATGAAAGAAGCTATCAGCATGGAGGCTGAGCAATATATTCCGGTACCGATCGATAAGCTATATATAGATTTTGAGCCCTTGGGTAAATCGAGTGCTGGCCAGGAATTTTTAATGGTCGCCGTACCGAAAGAGATTGTTGATTCTTACATGGACCTGACGGCAATTATGGGACTTGAAGCGGTACTCATCGAGACCACCATGAATGCCGCCTGTCGTCTATTCAGCAATGATTACCAGAGCGACGTGCCGACCTTAATTATCGATTTCGGGTCCCTGTCATCAGATATAAGCATATTTGATGTTAAGATGCTAACCATGGGAACCGTCCAGGGCGGTGGTGAAATATTCACCAAAGTTATATCCGACAAGCTCGGCGTCACGCCTCAGGAAGCCCACATCATCAAAACCCGTTACGGCCTCAATGTCAGCAAAAGACAAAAGGAAGTTAGAGACAGCCTTAAGCCCGTTCTGGATCAGATTATAAAGGAAATCCGACGACTGATACGCTACTACGAGGAGCGCTACGGACAAGACAGGCCAATCAAACAGTTAGTAACTTTAGGCGGCGGCAGCAACATGCCAGGACTAAACGAATACCTGACTGACTCGCTGCGCCTAGCCGTAAGACCTTGTGACCCGTGGCAATATATGTCGGTTCACAAACTGCGTCTACCAACTCGCGACAACAAACAGATGTATGCCACCGCTGCCGGTCTATCAATGGCCAACCCCAAGGAGGTATTTTAGTATGGTTAACCTGCTTCCTCCGGAAGTTAAACAATCCTACTACTATGCCAGGCACAATGCCAATATCCTGCATTGGTTGTCGGCTTTGGTAATCGGCCTGCTAATCTTGGCCGGAATCGGCACTTACGGCTGGATTAAAATTCATAATTCGACCACTTACTCTAAAAAGCAGATTGCCAGTCTACAAACACAGCTTAAAAAAGAAAACCTATCCGCCATTCAACAGAAAGTCATAGCCATTAACGATGACTTCGCTCTGGTAGTTAAGGTTTTGTCTCAGGAAGTGGTATTCTCGAAACTTTTGACTAACATGGCATATGCGATGCCGGCAGGGTCTAATTTGACTAAACTAAGCATCGACAATACCGCCGCCGGCTCCGGTCTGGATATTACGGCTGAGACCACTAATTATCAGACGGGAACTCAAGTCGAGGCCAACTTATCCGATCCGGCCAATGGCATATTTTCTAAAGCCGATCTCGTCAGCATATCTTGCAGTGGCAATCTAGCCAGCTTGCCCGATCCGGCCTATCCGTGCACAGTCAGAATAAGAGCCGAGTTCGCCAAAAACAATCAGTTTTTATTTATTAACCAGACAGGGAAAAAGCCATGAAAAAAGGCTTTAAATTTAACAGCAAGCTAGTCAATCGGCTATTAATGGTTCTGGTTTTCATACTGGTCGTCGGAATTGCCTATGGCACCAGGGAAGTAGTTAATCTACTCGGTGAACAAACCAATAACCTAGTTAATCTTAGAGCTAAGAACAAGGCCCTGCTTAGCGAACAGTCGAGCTTGAAAGTCGACATAGCTGACGTTGCTAAGTATGGCTCGCTTGAACAAATTGCAAAATCCATCGTTCCCCAGGATAAGGATCAGGCCCAGACTGTCAGAGAGATTGTAGATTTAGCCAACCAGAACAATATACCTTTGACGTCTATCAATTTCCCGCTGTCTTCACTTGGTAGCCTACCGGCAACCCAAGCCGGCAGCTCACCTATTTCCTTGTCACAGTTAACTCCGGTAAAAAATATTGGCGGCGTATATACTTTGCCTATAACCGTTGACTACTCACCTTCAGCATCAGGCATTCCATATAGTCAATTCTATAGCTTCCTTCAAGGACTGGAGAACAACCGCCGGACTTCACAAGTCACATCTTTGACCATCCAACCAGTGCCCAAAAGCAATGGCCTGATAACATTTACATTAACTATAAACGAGTATATTAAACCGCGATGAGTAACCAAGCGTCGAAGCCTAAACTTAATTTGAAGCAAAGTTTATCTAAGCTAGTTATCGCCAGAAAATACCTTTGGATTGGATTGGCTTTGTTTTTAGTCGTGTCTTATGGTTATGTCGTGATTAAAATCAACGGCTTCGTTCAACAGCAACCGACCAC
>JAJYKI010000054.1 GCA_021788675.1 bacterium
CACAGATACAGGGTAAACTAGTCAGCTATCTTCACTACTACAACTTTAAACGTGTACACTTGAGCTTACAGTACAGGGTGCCTGCTGACATGTTGCAAAGCTCCTGAGTTTTATACGTATTCTGGAGTGCTTATGAATAGTTAGGGCAGTGCTTGATACAAAAGATTCTTATTACGACTGGCGGAGAGGGAGGGATTCGAACCCTCGCGAGGAATTGCTTCCCCCTATCGATTTAGCAAACCGACCCCTTCAGCCACTTGGGTACCTCTCCATAATTTGGTCGTAATGATTAGTTCAATCGAGAACGTATTATATCAGTAAAACATTTAGGTAGCGAAACGAACCGTTTTAATAAAACCTGCGGTGTTTTTAAGGCAACTATTAACTACCTAGAGCTATAACTTATATAACCATTGGCGGAAGGGGTGGGATTCGAACCCACGGTACCGTTGCCGGCACGACGGTTTTCAAGACCGTTTCCTTAAACCGCTCGGACACCCTTCCAGCGGTATTCGATGGCACAAATTATATCAGCTATATAACTATTACTGAAAAATAGGTATTGTTGTTATTTTTGTGTTGTAAATATAGTGTTGGCATTTGCTAATCTGTAAACCGCTAAGCTATACTGAAACTAACACAAAAAGGCAAGTAAGCTTTAAATCAGCAATTATAACGGAGGGTAACAACCGTATGGCGCGTCGAAATCGTGATGATGATTTATTATTGGAAGAGGATGAGTTAACTGCTGCTTTTCTCGGCGACGATGATATAGCAGACACAGCCGTGTCAGTCGGCGATGAACAGCAACAGACGGCAGTCATGCCAACTGACGATCAATGGGATGAGGACGAAGCCGTCCCCGGCCAATTGGCGGTTGATGTTTATGAAACAAAGGAGAGGCTAGTAGTGAAGGCTCGGACAGCCGGTGTCAATAAGAACGAACTTGATGTCAGCATATCCGACAATCAACTAACTATCAGGGGAACATTGAGTGCAGGCAACGAAGACGACGTCGAAAACTACTTCCTGCAGGAATGCTACTGGGGCGAGTTTTCTCGTACCATAGCTTTGCCGGTGCCAGTTAAAGAAGAAGAGATAGAAGCCGTCCTAAAAGATGGTGTTCTAACTATCAGCTTCGGAAAAGTTAAACAGGATACCGTAAAGAAAATTCAAGTTCTGTAATAGGCGAGTATTACCGAGCATAAAAAATACCCCTTTGTTGGGGTATTTTTATTGAACTTTATCCTTAATGGATCTCTAGGCCAAATTAGTTTATTTAAACAGAACTAGTCCGGTAACACTGTTGCTGATATTGCTGGATGTATTTAGGACAAGGTGAACTATGATCTGAGCAAGCGCAACTATAACCAAACCGACGATTGCGTAAATCAAGCTGTTCTTGGCGCTGCTTACGCCATTACTTTCACCACCTGAGGTAATGTACTTAAAGCCAGCATATATAATCATAATGACCGCTATGACACCCACGATAACCGACATGACATCAACAACGGTTTTAGCAATACTACTAATGCCATTTTGGATCGTAGTACCACTACAACCACTTGAAGTAGTACTTCCTGTAGCCTGAATACCGCTTTCGATACCACTCGTAATGTTACTCGAACATGCGGCGAGTGAGGTTGCCGGTAACAAAACCGGTAAGCTAAAGGTTGTTATTGTAATAAGGATTGCTAGCGATCTTTTTAGTTTTGATAGCATGGTTGAGTTAATACCTTTCGTTTGATTGCTTAATTTAATGTTACCATCTGTAAGAATAAAATCAATACGGCGACTAGGGTTTACCTCCCCAGAACTGTGACTAGACCGATGGTGGACGAAGTGTTAAGAACATAGATAACTATAACCTGTGCCAAAACAGCTATTGCAAAGCCAATTATCGCATAGATTAGGGTGTTTTTGGCACTGCTAACCCGATTAGAGTCACCACCTGAGGTAATGTACTTAAAGCCGCTAACTATGATCATGATAACAGCCAGTGCGCCAACAACCATGCTAAGAATACTGACCGCCGTAGAGATGAGACCCGTAACACTTGAACTAGCTCCACTTGAACAAGTTGCCGGTCCACCAAGCTGCTGAAGCCCCTGACATGCACAGCCCTTGGCCGAAGCACAGCTTGAAGCAACAAGACTATAACTGACTTTGGGGGCAACGAAAGACGGTGCGGCTAAAACCTGTATCGGTGCGTACATAAACAAAACTAGTGTGGTTGCTGGTAGTAACTGCCTTAGTGTTCTTAACATCTATGATTTCCTCTTATCTTTAGCTTATCTTATCTAATACAAATGCCACAAAAATCTGAGCCAGAGCAGCCACCATAATACCAATAACAGCATAGAAAATACCCGACCTTACCTGAGCAATGGTATTGCTGTTACCATTGGACATTACAAATCGCAAACCACTAACAATCATGACAAAAACAGCCATGATACCTATGGCATACGATACGATTTTTATAGCCACGCCGATGTCGGTTATTATTGGGTTGGCAGTACTTCTGGATTGGGCATTTGATTCCTGACATACAGTCGTAGAGGAAGCGCCCGACGTCCCACAAAAGCCACCAAGAATCTGAGCTGCAAAGGCGCTTTGTGTGGGCGCCAGAATAAATCCGACAACGAAAATAGATAGTAATATTTCTCTGATTATTTTCATGGGATGTACTTTAGACCGAACGCCACTATAGCCTCCGCCGATAAAGAAACTACCAAACCAACAGCAGCATAAATCATAGTGTTACGGGCTTTGGCAACCGACTCCGGGTTGCCATTAGAAGTAACAAATTTAACCCCTGCAATAACGATCATGAGTACCGAAACTGCCGCAACAATACCAAAAACTATTCCGGTTATTTGGCTCAATTGAGTGTGGCTAGCATTCACTGTTGGCAATCCTGTACATTCACTATTAACCCCGCTATCTATGCCACTAACATTTACACATGCCGACGATGCGAGATGACTAAGGATACTTAGTGTGCTCATAATTAATGGATACTCCCCGCTATAAATGTTATCACTGCGGTAGCTGTTATAGATATAGCCAGGCCGATCATGGAGTTAATAATTATAGTCTTGGCCTTGGTCACGTTTTCAGCACTACCCGAGCTAATTGTATACATTATGCCGCCATAGATAACCATACCAACAGCGACAATAGCTCCAATTCTTAATAAAATATCTATTATAGCGGCGACTATTAGCCAGACGTCAGATATAGAAGTAAATGCGGGCTGACAACCAGTCGTAGTAGCATTTAAGGGCAGATATTCATACCAGGTTGGAAAGGACAAGAAATTACTACTACTCTTGTTACAGCCTTGCGATACAGAACCGGATGTACCTCCACCACCACCGGTTGACGGAACTAAAGTGGCTAGATTGGAAAAGGCATGGCTGTTTGTATCTTTGCTCTTAGTGGCAGCATATGCAGGCATAGAAAACACAACCAACAGCGACACCACAGACAATCCCATCATAATTTTTTTTAGATACCTGGATTTTTGCATTAGTTTAAAAATCCTCCAGGAACTAGATAATTTATTATCGCGAAGGCAAATATATACACGATCAGTGCAATTATTGAGTTGGTTATTCTTTTTTTCGCTTTGGTGACGGTTTGAGGGTCAGATCCAGCCAAACTGTATTGAATCCCCGCAAAGACAACCGAAGCAATTACAACCAAACCAACTCCGGCAGATAAAAATCGAATTACAGCAAAAAGCAGTGCTAATGCTGGCGTGCCGCCGCCACTACAACCAAAATTAATACTTGTAGTAACGCTACCACACTGCGATATTGCAAATCCAGATACGCTCTGTGTGGCCGCCATTGCATATCCAGTAGTCAGAGACACACTTAAAACCAGTGTCGTTGCAAACCCAATTACAAGATACGATAAATTATTTTTGATTTTTTGCATATCTTAACCTGACTGAAACTATAATATTTTAGAGTAATCTTATCAAGGAATTGTTTATATTGGGGTTTTTTGTCAAATACTTCTACCACTTAAGGATAAATATTTTGTATACTTTTAGTAAATGGCAACGTACAAGGTAATTCAAGACATTGAAGCCGAAGACCATATTCTTGGTCCGTTAACTTTAAGACAGTTCATCTATGGTTTAGTAACAGTACTGTTCGGCTATCTAAATTTTATATCTGTCATCAAAAATGTAGATTTTCTTTTGGTAATTTTTTTACCGCCGATGTTGCTGGCCGGCTTTTTTGCATTTCCATTCAAAAGCGACCAACCGACCGAGGTTTGGGCACTGGCTAGAATCAGGTTTATGCTTAAACCACGCAAGCGGCTTTGGAGTCAAAGCGGGATTAAAGAACTTGTTACGATTACGGTGCCCAAAAAAAAGGTTCAACAACTTACCAACGGGCTTTCGCGCAGTGAGGTCAACGACCGGTTGAGATCACTAGCTGTCGTAATAGACAGTAGGGGTTGGGCCACAAAAAACGCAACCCCGTTCATAACCGAGCAACTCCGTAGCACTGCTCAGCAATCGGATCGTTTAATCGACATGAGTTCTATACCTTCTCCGGTACCGGATTACAATATGACACCGGACGAAGACATATTTGACGAGGTCAACAACCCAGTCGCAGCTCAAATGAACACCCGCATAGAGCAGTCCACCAAGCAGCACCGACAAGCATTAATACAATCGCTGAATCAAATAAGAGGACCGGTGCAGACCCAAGCACAAAGCACGCTACAACCACCCCTAGAGCCATCAAAAAACGAAAGAGAACTAAGTGACGCGCTAAAATCTAGAACAACACTCAACAGCCTTGCGCTGTCCAATATGCATAATCTTGGGGAACGACAAAACCAAGCTAAAACCATTCCTCAAACCACACCCCAACAAACCTTAGTTTCACCTATTAATGCGGAATCTGTGCCCACTGACGCACCAGAACCATCTTTCACCACACAATTATCCCCACCTCAGGCCGTTCAAACAGTGAGTCAAAATAAGTCAACCGCTAATCCTGCTATACTTAATCTTGCATATAATGACGATAGGAGCATCGAGTCGTTAGCCAGAGAAGCCAATCTGTCAAGTTCAGACGGTGAAGTTGTTATAAATCTACACTAATGGTGGTAAAAGTAGCAGATGAATCCTCAAACAAATAGTGTTAATTCAGGTGGTTTCGCCCCCGGACAGATCATAGGGGGAAATAATAGTGCAGCCCCTAATTCAAGCACAGCTTCACATGTCGCCAATGTGAACAGTACTCAAAACATGTTGCAAATTGCCGAAATAAGGGATGGGATCGTTATAATGAACGATGGCAGCT
>JAJYKI010000055.1 GCA_021788675.1 bacterium
TTAGCAGTGGTATCGTAGGACCTATTAAGACACCGAGCGTAAGACAAATTATCGAGTCTAGAAGATCGGATCCAGCAAATCATCCCGCCTTCCATGACAGACGAAGAGAGCAACAGCTCAGTAGCCAAGCAAGGCCAGGTGTTGATCCGTTAAGCAATGATGGTACTGGCGGTGTTAAGTAAATGTACATGCTTACATTTTTCAAAACGGCTGGATAAAATTGGTTTGATTTAATTATGTTTTATCAGGATTTTAATGCAGACAAAGGGTTTAGTCCTGGCGGTGGTGCTGGAAACATAAAACCAGAGCTTGGCAACAAAAAGCCAAACCTACAAGCACAAGAAAAAAATGCTGCCAACAAGACGCCTGAAGATAATTCAAACGGTGCCGGCTTGGCAGATAAGGAAAAGGGTGGTTTGTATTCTGGACCAGAAGCAGCCTCTAAACTAGCCGCGGCCGGTGGCGCACAAGGAAAAGCCGCTTCTCAAATAATTAATAAAATATGGGGGAACAAGAAACGAAAACGCAACACCCTTTTAGTAGGTGGTTCTACAGGTTTAGCTACAGCCCTATTGGTAATGGCGCTTACATTAGTTGCTTCCAATGCCTTAGTAACAATTGAAAAAACGGTTTACCGTGAAGCCGAGAAAATTGTTAAAAACGAGGCCGATAAAGCCGGAAAGCAAATAGCCAGTAAATTAATTTGCCGGGCTTTACCACTAGATTCTCCAGCTTGTGGATCTTCTCCTGCTAATCCGGCTGATGAAAAGCCGACTTCAGCAGCACAGGATGAAGCAGCGGCCCAGCAAGAAGGTGAGGGACTGCGTATGGACATGGATAAGTTTAGCTTCACCGATCCTGCGGTTGAACAAAACTTAAGCAGTCAGGGTTTTAAGGTTAACGTTGACCCGACAACAGGCGAATTTAAAGGAATAACAGACACAACGACAGGCCAAGATGTTACCGGTGCCGAAATAGAGGCCAATCCTGATCTTCTGGCAAGATGGAACACGGCCATGCCCGAATTTAAGGCTGGCCTTTTAGACACTTACCGAGCCGATATGGTATCTGATGCGGGAGTGTCTTTTGAAGGCTTGCCCGAAACTAAAGATTCTACTCAAACCGACCAAGCGATAGAATCAGAAGTCGACAATGGTGCAACAAGCACCGACATTACTCAGGCGGCATCAGGAGTTGAAGACGGAACGGTTACAGAGACACCTCCCAGCAGTACTAGCGGCAGCGGATCATTAAGCACCGATTATCAAAGTTCGCCAACAGATATTAAAGCTGGTGGTAGAATCGGTAATGCCCTAAAGGCTGCACAGGACACGCTTAAAGGTGGAGGATCCGGCTCAGAGGCTATTAAAGCCGGGGTGGATGCTTTTGGTTCAATTGATCCTTTGTTTATTGCAACAGTACTAGATGTAGCCTGTGGGATATACAATACAATAACTAGTACTGCACTTAGTCAATCTTTGGTCATGGCACAATTATTAATACGACACGGTAACGCGCTGGGAACTTGGGCAGATCAACTCAAATCCGGAACCATGGGTGCGACCACGCTTAACACAATCATGGGCAACCTAGACGGCACTAGCGGATCGTCTCAGTCTGCACCTTTTAGTGCTTCGGCCGCCTGGCAAAGAGATACTGGCAACCCGATAACTAACACGACGAATCCAAGCGCTCCAAATTACACTCCCGATATATTGCCATCAGCACAGCCATCGCCAAATGGAGCCGCCCAACTAATAGCTCAATTGGATAGTCTTCCTATATTGAAGGCTTTTAATTTTGGCTGTCATTTATTAACGGGATTTATTGGAACTGTTGTTCAAGCAGTCGCAGGTGTCATTCAAATGAGCTCAGAAGCAGTTGAGTGCGGGACGGGTGTTGGTTGTGTAGCCGCTGCCGCAGAACAGGCAAGTATTATTGCAGCTAATCTTTCTGCTGTGTCTATAATACAAAAAGACGTCATACCTTCTATAATAAGTTATTTTATTCCTGCGACTATCAGCGGAACAGAAGGTGGTGCTCAATGGCTTAACAACACCGATGCGGGACTTAATTTGTCCATGAATGATTATGCGCGGCACTTAGGAAGCGGGCCAATATCTTCTGCTACGGCTACGTCCATATCTGCAAAAGTCGACACGGCACAGGTGGCATTTAACAACTCGCAACCCTTAACTTATAGATTATTTTCTTTTAATGACACTCAGTCCCTGGTTTCCAGGATAGCCGTATCTATGCCAATCGGGATGAGTGCGACATTAACTAAGGTTTCTGGCTACATAACAAGTTTTCCGGCGGTATTACTACACACGGTGTCTTCTTTAATTCTTGCCCGTGCTTTCGCAGCAACAACCCAAACCGCCCAACCGTGGTTATCATACAATACACAGGAATACGGCTTAACAAGTCAGCAATCAACTCAATACGACCCGCTTCAAAACGAACAGTATTTATTTAGCAACGTAAACTACCAGGGTCATTCCGTTAAAAGAATTGACGCTCTGGGTAACCCTGACGGTTCAGACGGTAGACCTATACCACCAAACAGTGATAATAATCCGAACGATTTACTACACTGCTTTAATCTAGGTTACTATACATTAATTACAGATAAAACTTACCAAAATAATTGCGGCGTGCGACAAAACGGCGAATATTATGGGATCGGGCAAATAGCAACCATACCAAATAGCACACCCCCCGCCAACGACGGATTACCAAACGACTCCGTAATTGCACAGATATACTGCAATACAATGGGTGTAGGGAACGACCCTGGCTGCGTACAATACCTTCTGTCTAGCGGTCAAGTCAATAATGATCTTGGTCATTTTGAGCAATACATTTTGGATACCAACGTAATGGCTAATTATCTAGCGTTAACACAGGTAAATTAACATGAAACGATTATTGTTTTTACTATCCAGCCTGGTAATTTTGTCATCGTCTGTAGTTAATGCTTTTGCTTTGTCGGCGGATAATTGGAATAGTTTATACGGCGACACTGAATTCCTATGGAATCAACAAAGCGCTTATTGTGGTGGCGGATCAAACTCAACCCCCGGATCGCTAACGAGTGGCAGTAATGTATATGTCCTAGGTGATTCAATAACCGAAGCAACTTCAAGCGCTTATCAATTAATGTTTCAGAAAGATGGGATTCAGGTCAATATAGATGCTCAGGCAAACCGAACTATTTCAAGTGCCGGATCAGACGGAAGCCAAACCAGCGGACTACAAGCGGTCCAAAATGACAGTAGACTAATCCAAACTGCCGGCGCCATAATCATTCAACTGGGTATAAGTGGCGGCAATACCCCTCAGTCCATAGACCAACTAATAAATTCAATACGGTCATTTAATCAGTCGTCGCCCATTTATTGGATTGATACCATAGCCATTAACAATCCGTCTCTGATACCAACAATAACGGCGGCAAATAATTCAATCTACAGCCAATCAAGCACGGATGATTACAGTGTTATTAGTTGGTACAAGGCAGTCTATCCGGCCGGAAATCCCAATCAACCAACCGGTCAAGAAACTGATACCAACAATTATATAAACGTAAGTGATTCGTATCATTACCTACCAACAAACCCAGCCGGGGTAAATGCTTTAACAAATTTGGTTATAAGCGCGCTTAACGTCAGCCCGCCAAGCGGGACTTCTCAAAGTTTGGCCTGCTGTGCGACGCCCGCCAATACAGGTAGTGCCACGTTTAATAGTGCCGACCAGAAACAAAACGCTGAAACTATTATTGGTATAGCTAAGACCGACAATCTAGGCCAGAACGGTGCGCTAATCGGGTTAATGGTTGGGCTTGATGAGTCGGGCTTAAGGAGTTTAGCGAACCAAAACGTGCCTTTATCTGAATCTAGTCCGTTCAAACAAGGCGAGGGTAGCAATGGCACTTCTTTAGGGATATTTCAGCAGCAAATACTCGACAACTGGAGCACCTACTCTAGTAAACTCAATGATCTAAACGCAATCAACCAGCTAATGACACCGGCGTATTCGGCTGAAGCGTTCTTTGGCTCACCCCCGGGCACAAACACTTCGAGTGCTCTCGAAAAAGGCTTACAAAACGTCATCGGGTGGCAAACGGACCAGCCATGGGTAGCAGCTCAAGCTGTTCAACATTCGGGAACTGCCAGTGGTAATAATTATAAAAACCAGATGTCTACCGCTCAATCTTTATTAAACAGTCTATGGACCTCGTCTCAACCCGTACCACTACCGGTACCTTTTCAAACTGCAACTTCTTTAGCAAATACAAATAACAACTTTTCTTGTCCGAGTACTAATGCAACCGTTTCTGCGTACCAAAATCCTTTAAGAGCAATCACTAATCTATATGGTCAACGGGTAGATCAGGGAGTAGACTTTGACGGCACCGGTGATGTATATGCGATTGGTAGTGGAACCGTAACTAACGTATATAATAGCGGTTGGCCAAACGGTACATTCATAAATTACCAACTAAGTAATGGTCCGGCTAAAGGCTTTTTTGTTTACGTAGCAGAGGATTGTACGCCCAAGGTTACCATTGGACAGGTCGTAACTACCAATACTGTTTTATGTACCATGTTTAATGGCCCGAACGGAATTGAAATGGGTTGGGGAGCATATAATAACGGTCAGTCGGAAGCAGCTCTACTAAATGAATGGAACTCATCCCAAGACTCAACCGGTATGGGTGTTAATTTCCTTAATCTTTTACAAGCTCTGGGCCTTAAATTGACCGGGGGCAGCAACACTATCACACAGCCGGTTCAAACCCAGGGGATGCCGGCTAATTATCCAACCTGGCAATAGGGGGAAAATTGAATGTACAAACAACCAATACCTAAAAAATTAAAGTTACTTGGACTTACAGTAGTGTTTTTGATTATTGCTTTTATGGTTTTTGAGTATTTTAATTTCAGCTATCTGGGAACCAACCCCGGGCCAAGCCAGACCTATAATTGGACAGCGGTGATTGAATTTAAGTTTAATAAAAGCCTGATTTCTAAGGGTTTATCGGTATCAATGACACCAAACAGCTTATATGGTAATTATAAGGTTAAAGGTAATCTAATAGAAGTTCCGCTTAGTGTTCCGCTGTCTACCCAAACAACCTATTCTATCACTGTAAATTCCGTTTATGACAACCACGGACAGGAATTAAAAAACCTGGTTTATACATTTAAGCCTAAATCTATTAGCGTATCTAGTCTACCGGATTACCAAAAGTACGATTTAATATCCCGTAATGAGGCTTCGCCGGTCTATAAAGACCCT
>JAJYKI010000056.1 GCA_021788675.1 bacterium
ATTCTGTTCGTCTTTTCTGGCATCTTCGGCTAACTTAGCAGCCTCTTCTCTAGCCTGAGCTAGGATTTTCTCAGCTTCTTTAGCAGCTTTTTGTCTTTCTTTTTCAGCTTTCGTTTCAATGTCCAATTGACGTCGTTTAGTAATCAAAGTATTGGCACCAAAGCCAACTCCAAGACCAACCACAGCCAATACTATGGATAATATGACCATACATTTCCTTTCTTGTTTGTATTTGGGATATGAAACCGGGCCGTTGACAATGTAAAAACCAAACGCTCGCTATCACTTCTCTAGTCTGGATACAATCAGCTTCAGGCCGTCTGCCTTAACATCCCAAAATGTTTAAAAACGCTTATATAAAAATCTGGTGCCTGACACAGAGATAGTCTCTCGCTAAATCAAGCTCAAGTAAACTATACCTCTCAAACCTTAAAAACGTCAATTGGTTACTATTTCTTAGGCTTAGTAATATGGACCGGATGTCCGTAGCTTGGAGTAACTATTTGATCATCGGCGCCGTTCATTAATCGCCCGGTAGTGGCAACCTGCCAGCCATCTCCGCCCGCCGACACGATTGGCACATTCAATGAATAGGCCAGACTATTAGCTACACTATGGCCGATCCTTAGGCCCGTAAAGCTGCCCGGTCCGGCAAACACGCCTATGGCTTCAATATCTTTCAGCTGCAGGTTGCTATCATTACATAGTTGATCAATTTTTCGAAGCAAACTTTCAGCTAGTGTGCGATCGGCTTGCCAGATAGAGCGCGAGCGTTCAACCTCATCTTCGTAAATATACAATTCGGCTTCCGGATGATCGGTTCGAATTAGTAGTATCTTCATTGGTTGACTCCCTTCAGGACGTATGTCAGGACAGGCGGACAGTCAATCTGAATCTTGCGCCCCGTCTCTCCCACGACCTGAATAGTGAGTCGAATATGATTTTCGGGCAGCACGTCCTTAACTAAGCCGGCCCATTCAATGACCGTGACGTATGACGGATCGCCTATGACTTCTTCGAGCATATCCTTTATGATGCCGGCTTCATTCAAACGATAAAAATCAAAATGGGCGATTGCAAAATCTTTGGCTGCATAATCGTTACGAATCGTAAAACTGGGGCTGGAAACGTGATCCCGACTACCGGCGCCTTCGGCTAAACCCTTAACGAAAGTGGTCTTGCCGCCACCAAGATCGCTAACCAGTTCAATCAGTTCGCCACCCTTAAGATTGCCCCCGATACTTAACGCAAAGGCTCGCATTGCCCGAAGATCTGCTATTTCAAATTCCGCCATTCCTAAAATTATCCCTTATATGCTGCCAAAACGCCAGATTGAGTAAGGCATTCATAAAAAAACAATTATACTTAATTTAGGTATGCTAAAGCTGATCAATAGCCTGATTGACAAACCGGTGCTGTCTTTCCGAAGCGGCACGGCAATTGCCACGGTACAATCGCCCCTGATTAATCCGGATAATCTAAAAATCGAGGGTTTTTACTGCAAAGACAGATTTCATAATAACCCCTTGATCATGTTGTACTCGGACATACGGGACTTCAATGGCTCAGCCTACTTCGTAAACGATATTGACGCCTTAAGCGAGCCCGAGGAGCTAGTCAGGCTGAAGAAAGTCATCGACGCGGAGTGGATCCTCGACGGCAAACCCGTCTACACGGTATCCAAACAAAAAGTCGGAAAAGTAAACGACTATGCCGTAGAGGTTGAAACCATGTACATCCAAAAGCTGTATGTATCTCAGAACCTGCTCAAGAATTTCAAACTTTCCAGCCTAAGCATTGACCGTTCCCAGATTCAGGAAATTACCGATAAAAGAATCGTTATTCAAGACTTAGTCGCCGGCGGTCAAGTGACCGCCACGGTTGCGGCCTGAGACTTGCGGCCGTCCAATCCGCTTGGCAATCGACTCATAGCTGAAACCTTGGCTCATCAGGTAGCGGAATAGCTTGGGTTGATTATCCGCGTACTGGCTTAAGCCTTGCTTGCGCTCGATCATTTGATCAAGTGCCTTGTTTTCATCATAGTCAGCATCGGCTAGGTTCTGTTCGACGATTTTTTCATCTACCCCTTTAGTTTTTAGCTTGTGTTTTATAGCCCGTTTGGAAAGCGGTTTTTTAAGCAAGGAATCGTGAATATAGGCGCTGGTAAAAGAGTTGTCATCAATCAGACCGCCTGAACTTAACCGCTCAACGATTGCATTGGCCAGTTCAGGCTCGCAGCCTTTTAATAAAAGGTACTGCCGGACTTCCTTTTTTGATCGGATACGACGGTCCGCGTAACGCTGAGCGGCACGGAAGTATTTAAGTCGGTTGATACGCCGGCTTAGATCGTCTAGGCTGTTAGGGTTCAGATCACTGCCAACACTAAGCTCTAGCTCGGCCACATCCTGGCTGCTGATATTACCTAAGTATTGATTGTCGACAACGACGCTATAGACGTGCGGGTTACTGACCAGCGGTTTAATTGCCGTCAGCTTCATGAATCGGCTATTCCTTTTCGGCTTCTTCGAGTGCAGTTACCGCCCGGGCGATTTCATCCATGGCTTTGGGGTTTTCTTTTAGGTAAGTCTTGGCAGCTTCGCGCCCCTGGGCGATTTTTTCTCCCTTATAGGCATACCAAGCTCCGGATTTATCAACCACACCTTTGGCTGCCGCCAGGTCAATAATATCGCCGGATCGGCTGATACCTTCGTTATACATGATGTCGAATTCGGCTTCGCGGAATGGCGGTGCGATCTTGTTTTTAACGACTTTGACCCTGGTGCGGTTGCCGATTACATCCTCGCCCTGCTTAATTTGGCCGATACGCCGGATATCCATCCTGACGCTTGAATAGAACTTAAGCGCATTACCGCCGGTTGTGGTTTCGGGATTACCGAACATCACACCTATCTTCATTCTGATTTGGTTGATAAAGATAACTGTGGCTTTGGACCTGGATATGACACCGGTCAGTTTTCTTAGGGCCTGACTCATTAATCTGGCTTGCAGACCCGGCAGACTGTCGCCCATATCGCCCTCAATTTCAGCCCGTGGCACCAAAGCCGCCACCGAGTCAACCACAATGATATCAACCGCATTTGACCTGACCAGGGTTTCGGTTATTTCAAGGGCCTGTTCGCCGTTATCCGGTTGACTAAGGAGTAAGTTGGCCACATCGACACCGATTCTCTTGGCATAAGCCGGGTCTAGTGCGTGCTCGGCATCTATAAACGCGGCGGTACCTCCCCGTTTCTGCACCTCAGCAATCGCGTGCAGCGTCAGTGTCGTTTTACCCGAAGATTCCGGACCGTAGATTTCAATAATACGGCCCTTTGGAATGCCCCCACCGAGAGCCAGGTCAAGCGACAAACAACCGCTGGAGATAAACTCAACATTAGCCGATGCGTGGTTTTCGCCCAGCTTCATGATGGCGCCTTTGCCGAATTGTTTTTCTATCTGTTCAAGCGCTACTCCCAGCGCCTTGGCCTTGCCGTCAGTTTCGGTCGCAGCCTCAGTTTTATTAACAGCCTTGGATTGAGCCATGTATATTTAAATCCTTTCCTACGTCCCTCTTAGACTTAGATATATACTACTATAAAGCCGAATTGCCCTGCAGCCAAAACGATTACCGCCTAAATATAAGAAAGATTTAATTTGGCCATAACATTAGCCGTGCTTTTTTGCGTCCGGATTGTTATACTAAACGCTAAAGGTAAAGTGGGCAAATACCAATACCAAAAATGCGTATAGCGGATAAAGTAGTCGAATCCTTCTTGGAAAAAAGCGGCAAGGTAAGCGGTGAACAGCTGGAGGCTTTGCATGACCAGGAAAAAACTGAGAAGCGACCACTCCAGGATTTAGTTGTCAGCGGCAATATTTTAAGTGAAATTGAGCTGACCAAGCTTTATGCCGAGTCCGTTGACGTTCCGTTTGTCGAACTCAACCCTAAAGACATTAAGCGGGATTTGCTTAAGCAGCTGCCGGAAAGGATTGCCCGGCAATACGGCGCCATCGTTTTTGATGTTGACGAAGACGGCGCTAAGTACGTTGCCATGTCCGACCCGGATGATGTTCAGGCTCTGAACTTCTTACAAAAACAACTTGGTTCAAATCTAAGAGTCTACATCGCTCCCGATAGTCAGATAAGGGCCGCCCTTGACACCTACCGAGGCAATATTGCCGGAGAATTAACAAAAGTCATCTCCAGCAACGAAATTAGCGACGAAGAACCGGAAGAAGAGGTTGACGAAAGCGATTTAGCAGAAGACTCGCCGATCGCCCAGACCGTTAACCTGATAATCGAATACGGCATTAAAGCCGGTGCCAGCGACATCCATGTTGAACCGAGAGACAAATACGTGATAGTACGTTACCGCATCGACGGCATGTTAAGGGAGGCCAACAAGTTGCCCAAGAAAGTCTTGAATGCGCTTGTCAGTCGAATTAAGATCCTATCCAACCTGAAAATTGACGAACACCGGGCGCCACAGGACGGACGTTTTAAAATTGAAGTTAGCGGACTGGTTTACGCCCTAAGGGTATCAACCTTGCCGATAGTTGACGGTGAAAAAGTCGTCATGCGTATTCTGAATGAATCAGTTAAAGCGGCGACATTTGAGGAACTGGGCTTTTGGGGTGACGCCCTAAATACGCTTAAGCAGGCGATCATTCAGCCACACGGCATGATTTTGGTGACCGGGCCAACCGGCTCAGGTAAATCCACCACCCTCTTCAGCGTCTTATCCATGCTTAATACTCCTAACGTCAACATATCTACCGTCGAAGATCCGGTTGAGTATCGCATACCGGGCGTTAACCAGACCCAGGTTAATCCGATTGCCGGCATGACTTTTGCCAATGGACTAAGAGCACTCCTAAGACAGGATCCAAACATTATCATGGTCGGAGAGATACGTGACAGCGAAACCGCCGATTTGGCCATCCAGGCTGCCCTGACCGGACACCTTGTGTTTTCGACTCTACATACCAATGACGCAGCCACCAGCCTGCCAAGGCTTCTGGATATGGGCACAGAACCATTCCTGATTGCCAGTACGGTTAGGGCAGTAATCGCCCAACGCCTGGTACGTCGACTATGCCCGGAGTGCCGCGAACAATACGAACCGGATGATGCGACCATTAATCGCATCAAGAGTGCCTTCAAGATTAACGGCGACAACGATTTTCAACAAATCAACCGCCTAGAAGGTCAAGCCTTCAAAGACGGTGTCGGTGGCGGAAATAACGATAT
>JAJYKI010000057.1 GCA_021788675.1 bacterium
TTTGACCATGCCGGCAATCTTTTGGTCAAGGTCGACGTTCGGTTCTGTCGCGTCGATTAATAGAAAGCAGATGTCTGCCTGTTCGATGGCAGAGAGAGATCTTAAGACGCTAAACTGTTCAATCCCCTTTTCGATACGTCCGGGACGTCTTATGCCAGCAGTATCCATAATTTCAATCTCCCGGCCATTGTACTTAACAATTCCGCGATTGACGTCTCTAGTAGTGCCGGCTCTGGCGGCAACCAGCGCCTGCTGTTTATTCAAGATGGTATTAAACAGGCTGGATTTGCCGACGTTAGGTCTGCCTAAGAGGGCTATTTTGAGACGCTCAACTTCCTTGGTTACTGGAACTTTGTCGATGTTCTTAGTAATACTTGACAGTAGATTGTGAATTCCCTTTGATTGGGTTACGCTCGTCGGCACGATTTCTTTAATGCCAAGTCGGCTGAATTCGTAAACGGCCTCCGGATTTGACTTATCGATTTTGTTGACCACCAGTATGACCGGCTTGCGGCTTTTGAGTGCCAAACTGGCAACCCGCCGATCTTCTTCGTTGAGGGCTACGTCGGCTTCGACGACGACCAGAACTATGTCTGCACTGTCGCTGGCTTGGATAATCTGTGACTGAATACTGGCCTCGAATTCGTCTTCAGGATTTTTTATGCCAGCCGTATCGACGATCCAGAATTGCTGTCCATTAAAACTGGCTTTGGCGGAAATGCTGTCTCTAGTAGTGCCGGCTTCTCTGGCGACTATAGCTTCGCGTCGCTCCAGGATAGCGTTAAATAAGCTGGACTTGCCGACGTTAGCGCGGCCGACCAGAGCGACGATTGGTATTTTACGTTTAATTGCCATATTGGATATTATATAGGAATTATTATATTAAAGCATTAATTAATCTGTTACTTTTAAATATTCACCCGGTTTTAGGTTTTTTATATCGTATTCGCCAAACCTAATCCTATGCAGTGAGTTGACCCTGTATTGTAGTGCCGCGAACGTGCGCCTTATTTGACGATTGCGCCCTTCGCTGATCGTAACCGTCATTGATTTGCGGTCATTAGACATGCCGGATATGCTAAGTCTACTCAATCCGTCAACTAACTGAATTCCCCGATTTAAATCATTAACGTCACTTTCTTTGAGTGGCAGATTGAGACCAACTAAATATACCTTGTTTTTTTGGGCGCTAGGATGAGTCAGGTTTTGAGCTAATTTTCCGTCATTAGTCAATAGCAGTAGTCCGCTCGAGTCTTTATCTAATCTTCCGACCGGTTTTAAAACATGGTATTTTTCTGGCAATAGATCATAGATTGTTTTAGCTCCCTGCCCTTTGCGACTGACAACGTAGCCTCGCGGCTTATTAAGTGCAACCAGGGTTTTAGCCTGTGGCGCTAGGAGAAGTTTTTCATCAAGTTTAATCGAGTCATCAGTATTAACGGATTCGCCAATTGACGCAATATGGTCATTAATAATAACCCTGCCTTCTGCAATAGCTTTGTCTGCGCTGCGACGACTTAAGCCCGTTGCCTGGGCTATATATACATTGATTCGCATTAATTATGTTATAGAGCTACGTTGTTAGGGTCTGAAGGGTCAAATGGCTTTGGTGTTGTAGTTTGGGGGTTTACCGGGTTGGACATTATATTGTTAGCTTCTTCCTGAGCAACTAATTCTTCCAGACTTTTTTGCGGTGCGGTATTGTTGAGCGGTTGAATGACTTTTTTGCCACTGATATCTACACTGCTATTGTTGCTCTCTGGATTTACCTGAGGCGTCGGGTTGACATTTGTCATAGGTGCTTGCGGCTCGCTAGCGGCCGGAGGCTGAACTGTTGGAGCGACTGGATTAGCTTGGGGCTGTTCGCTGCCTGACAGCATTTCGTTTACGGCCTGTGCAAGTGTTTGGTCGTTGGCGGCTTGGTTGTCGGGTATTGCTGCTTGTTGAGGAGCGCCATTTACAGGAGCTTGTGGCTGATTGCTTACAGGATTAGAAATTGCCGGGTTCGGGGTGCTAAGAAAATTATTAATCTGATTTTGCATGGTGGTATTTTCCTGGGCTTCGGTTTGCGCAAGGTTTTGACCAATATCGTTGGTAGTTTGTTCGATGTTGATTGGTGCCGCTGGCTCTGGTGCGGGTGTCGGTGCAGGTGTCGGTGCCGGTGCGGGCGCAGGCATTGGCTCTGGTGCAGGTGCTGCCGTATTGTCATCTAAGAGCTCGTGTGAAGCTTTAACAATATCTTCAAGTGTGACTTGTGACTTAACTAGATATCTATCGGCTCCAAGTTTATTGGCGCGTGATTGGTCCTCGGATTGACCCAGGGCTGTGAGCATAATGACTTTAGTGGCTTGGATTTCCGGTGTATTCCTTAATATGTCAAGCATCTCAAAGCCACTTATTTTTGGCATCATAACATCTGAGATGATTAGATCAGGCTTCTCGGCCTTGGCTACGACCAATGCCTCTTCGCCGTCTTTTGCAGAGACGATTGTATACCCCTCTGCCTGTAACCGGGCTTCATATATTTCCCTAAGGTTGTTATCGTCTTCTACGAGGAGTACTTTTGCCATATTTTAAATCGCCTAGTCCTTATTTATGAGGTTATGCTTAAGCATTATTGTAGCACGGGTTCATTTGTAGTACTAATAGGGTCGATTACGCTATTGGCTGCCTCTTTGCGTTTTTCATTTTCGGCCTGTTCATTGGTTAGCCTAGGTAGGTTAATGAAAAAGGTTGAGCCTTTGCCCATAGTACTCTCGACCCATATTCTTCCTTGATAAAGTTCTACTATCTTGCGACAAATATATAACCCCAGACCGGTACCGCCAATTGTTCTGGTGGCAGAGTTGTCGACACGATAAAACTTTTGAAATAGGTGTGGTATGTCTTCTTCCGGTATGCCTACGCCCGTATCTTTGACGAAGAGCTGTACGACCTGTTGATCGCCGGTTAATCCAAGCGTAATTTTGCCCTGGTCCGTATATTTAACGGCGTTATCGAAAAGATTAGTTATGACTTCACGCATTCGGTCAGGATCGGCCAGAACATAAAAGAGAGGTTTTATGACTTTCATGCCGGCAGCAGTCTTATTGGTCGCATCAATTGTATTATTGGACCCCAGGCTGAAGTCCAGGGTCAAACCTTTTTTATCGGCTGCAAATCTCAAGTCGTTAGTTAGTTGATCAAGAAAAGCTCCAATTTCAATTAGTACCGGATGTGATGTCAGGCGTCCATCTTCAGCTTTAGCAGATGTTAACAGATCCTGGAAAAGCTTGCCTAGGTGTTGAGTTGATTCGTGGGCTTTCTCTAGATATTGGCGGGCTCGACTGTCAATCGTGCTGACCTTTTCGTTTAGAGCCAGCGCCAAGTAGCCTTCAATGGCTGCTACGGGTGTACGCATTTCATGGCTAGCTGTGCTTATAAACTCAGATCTTTGCTTCTCTTCAAGCCTTTCCTGGGTCACATCCCGGAAGATGGCTACCGCACCGGTAAGTTGTTTTCGCTGGTCCAATAGTGGCGACACGCTAAGAGATATGGGGATTTGTTTTTTGTTTCTGGTCATCAGGTTTGCGTTATTATCTCTGATGGTAGAGTCAGGATTTTTATAGATACGATTTAACGGGTTGAGTTCATCAGGATATGCCTCGCCTTTTTCGTTAACTAGTTTGATAACGGATTTATAGTCTAGTTTTCTGGCTTCATCTTCCGGCCAGCCGCTTATTTTGGCTGCTCCGGGGTTGAAAAGCTGTATAATCCCGTCCTTGTCTATGAGCATCACGCCATCTTCAATGGCGTTAAGGATTATGCTGGACTTTTGCTTCTCGTCTCTAAGGTTGCCTTCCAGATTATTTCCATTAGGTTTGCCTGTATTTTTGCTCTTAGTGGCAAAAAACCAATAGGCCATCGCGACAATAATTAATCCAAGCCCAAGATTTATAAGAATGTATATGCTCATATCGGTTATGATTATCTACAAACATTATCCCTGTTTACCATAAGCAAGGCAACCTATATATAAACTTGGCTTATAGACTAAGGCTAACAGATGTGATAAGATTCGATTCTGTAAACATCGGCCCCTTCGTCTAGCGGTCCAGGACTCCGGGTTCTCAGTCCGGCAATCGCGGGTTCGAATCCCGCAGGGGTCACCAAGAGAGAATTACAGACAAGAAATTGTTATAAAATTCCAAACTAAATGATGTCTAGTAATTACTCATCTGTTAAATAGTTCGATTCTCCATGGCTGGTTGATATACTTCAGTTATGACAAAACGATATCTAATAGTTAACGCTGACGATTTTGGTTATAGCTATGGGATAAACAAGGGAATTATTGAATCTCACACCAAGGGCATAGTAACCAGTACTTCAGTAATGGTTGACTCAATTGCTGCTCATGAGGCTGTTAACTTGATTGATTATCCTGATTTGTCTATAGGACTTCATTTTGTACCCAGCAGTTCATTGAGCATCGAGAAAGAACTAAAACGCCAAGTTGATAAATTCGTTGAAATTCTTGATGCAAAGCCCGACCATATTGATGTTCATAAACGACTTAATTTGACAGGCGAAATTGAAAAAGTATTAAGGGAATATTCTAAAGCACATAAAGTACCAGTCAGAAGGCTTGGTTGTGCAAAGTTTATTGATTCTTTTTATGGTCCCCATGCTAAAGGCGACTTGTCGGTCAACCAACTGAAGTCGGCTATTAATGAAGCTACTGATGAGTATAACGAAATTATGTGTCATGTCGGTTATTCTGATGACTACTTAAGAAAAACTAGTTCCTATAATGACCCAAGAGAAGAAGAGCTAAAATCAATAAGCGACCCATCAATAAAGGACTACACTCAAGAACAAGGATTAACTCTTATTAACTGGCATTCAATTAAAATCTAAGGACAGCTATCATGGGCTACAATCATCAAAAAATATATTGACTAGTATGTCAACTCTGATATAATTTAATTACTGCACCTCGTTTGGACGCAAGTTCTCGCGAGGTCTTTTTTATTGTTGTAGAATTACTCTTATGCGGAGAATAGTTTTAATAGATGGTGAAAATTTAGTTTATGGCATACGCCATCTGCTTGGCGACAATGGCAACAAAGTAACTCGTTCAGTAGTAGAGAACTACAATTTCAGAGGCTTGATTGAAGAGTTGTTAGCAGATAATCTCCCATCTGATGTTTGG
>JAJYKI010000058.1 GCA_021788675.1 bacterium
CCAAACGGGTGCTGCCATGGTAGAATATGCGCAAACTACTGCATCGGGAGGGTTTACTACTATCTCAACATGTCCAACAGGATGGACTCTATATAGCAGTACGTGGTGTTATAGTACGTCAGACTTACCCGACGCTCAACAGTACGATTATTCCTTAGAATATAACGGCTATATTTATGAAATTGGGGGATATTCGATTGCATATGATGCACAGACTGAAGTCTATTATGCTGCACTTAGTTCTAATGGGTCAGTTGGCACTTGGATTCAAACAGTTAGTTTGCCAATGTCTTTAAGTTACACATCTGCAGTCGAATATTCCGGCTATGTTTACATAACTCCATGTTTCGCTGGTTCTGTGACCAATAATACATGGGTTATTTACACAAAAATCAGCTCATCCGGTGGTTTGGGATATATGCCAAGCAGTTATGAATCCGATTCATCATACAACTGGTTTTACTCAAGTACCGGAATCCCCGTAGCCGAAAACAATGCTACTTCAGTAGTATATGACGGATACATCTATTTACTTGGTGGAACTACGGGTTCATATTTAAGTGAAGTAGACTTTGCGCCGCTAAATTCTAGTGGCGGCTTTGGATCGCAGTCGAGCTGTCCATCGGCTAGCTGGACGCTATACAACAATACATGGTGCGATGATGCCTCAGGACTACCGGCAGTGGTTAACGATGCGTCGTCTGTCATATACAATGGATTTGTATATGTTATAGGCGGACTCAATGTATCGTCTACTGCAACGCAAATAGTAGAATATGCACCCTTAAGTTCCACAGGCGGATTTGGATCGCAGTCGAGTTGTCCATCGGCCAGCTGGACGCTATACAACAATACATGGTGCGTTAATTCGTCCGGCCTGCCAATAGCTTTATACACTCAAAATTCAGTTGTATACAATGGATATATTTATGTTATAGGTGGGTATACTAGCTCGGCTGCTGCAAGTTCAGGCGTTTACTATGCTCCTCTAGGTAGTAATGGTGCCTTTGGGACTCAAAGCAGTTGTCCTAGCGGCTGGACATTATATAGTAATACTTGGTGTAATAATACAACTTCGCTCACTGCCGTAGATAGCGCATCGTCGGTGGTTTATAACGGTTTCATATATGTTCTTGGCGGCTTAAATAGTTCCGGTGTTGGTGTAACCACAGTGCAATATGCACAAATACTATCGAATGGTTCTGTTGGGGCTTGGGGTGTAACTACTAGCTTAACTACAGCCAATTACTACTTAACATCAATCGCTTACAATGGTTATGTATACGAAATTGGCGGAAGTGGTCAATTGTCGGTTTATTTCGCTCCAATAAATTCTGATGGAACATTAGGTTCATGGCAATCAACCACAAGCTTGAGTACTGCCGGGCAATCAGCAACCTCAGATGTTTATAACGGTTTCATATATGTTCTTGGAGGATATAATGGATCCGTAGTATCCGACGCTAATTATGCGCAAATATCTGGCTCTGGCTTCTTTACTCCGTGGACAACTACGTCGGCTCTCGTATCGGACACAGTCGGAAAAGGAAGATCCGCAGTCACATATGGACCTGCTGTTCAAAACTCTACCGCGGTGACATATAACGGCTATATTTATAATATCGGAGGTAGCACTAACTCAGTTTCTCCAAGCGCATATTCTCCAGGTATTGAGTATGCATCTATATCAAGTAACGGAACTCTTGGAACATGGACTACTACTACAAGTTTACCTACTGGATTGGCGGGTTCCGCAGCTTTTGCATATAATAATTATTTATATGTGTTCAATGGCACGACTGCTGAGTATGTTTCAATATCCAGTACCGGAGCTTTAGGAACTACCTGGACCACAACAACAAGCCCTCCAATATCAGATAATGATGAGGTGGAGTACAACGGATATGTGTACTTAACATCTACGACCTCGTCCTATTATATATCTATTACAAGCACTGGAGCGTTAGGTGCTACATGGATCTCGGCTGCTAGTATTCCGATAGGTGTAATTGGATCTAATTCAGTAGTTTACGGTAATTACATTTATGATATAGGTGCTACGTCAACCACTGTTAATGGTGCTACCGTAGAATATGCCTCACTGAACGCTAATGGGGGCTTTAATTCTCTAACTAGTACATCCTGCCCAAGTGCGGCGGGCTGGACTTTAGGAACTTCTAGTACATGGTGTTATAGCTCAACAAATATGCCCATCGCACTATACTACGCAACAGCCGTTGCATCTGGCGGCTACATATACGAAATAACAGGTTGTACGTATGACAATACATGCAATAATTCTGTTTTAGTAGACGGTAATGAGTATACATATTACGCACCGATAAATTCAAACGGTTCTTTAGGTAGCTGGACTGAATCCTCAGCAATGAATTTGGTATATGATGACGCAGCGTCCGTTGTGTGGAACAATTATATTTACGAGGTTGGCGGAGTTTACTTATACGATGCGCTTGAAACTTCCAGTGTCGAATACGTACAAACAAATAATATAGGTATTGGAAATACGGGAGCTTTTGCTACATCAGCAAATTCTTTATTAAGCATAACGTCATATGGCTCGTCTGTTACCTACAGCGGATACATTTACGAACTTGGGGGCTACGACTATTCGACCGGGGCTTATTCAAGTTCTGTATCATACTCTAGTATAGGATCTGGAGGCGTTCCAGGGGCTTGGAATTCAACTACTGGCTTATATGCTCCCAATGATGATTCTGCCGCTATAGTATACAACGGAATTGTTTATGAATTTGGTGGCTTTAACGGCTCATCTGCAAATTCAACGGTTCAGTATGCTTATCTTAGTCAAAGTGGTGGATTAAAAACGCAGACAAGTGCAACTTGTTCGGCTGCTGCAGGATGGACGTTGGATTCTTCAAGCACATGGTGTTATGACACAACAAGCCTACCAACGTTAACAGACCTGGACACTGCTGTTACATATAACGGATACGTATACGTAATAGGGGGTAATAATGGCTCGGCGAATATTCAGTACGTAGAGTACGCAAAACTTAGTAGTAGTGGAGGATTCAAAACACAAACCTGTAGCCAAACCGGCTGGAGCCTAGATGCCTCAGGCATTTGGTGTTATGACTCTACTAGTTTGCCCTTGGCTTTGAAAGACTCTAGCTCTGTTGTGTATGACGGCATCATTTATGAGATTGGAGGATATAATGGAACTGCGTCGGTCAGTAATGTTTACTATGTCCCGATTAATTCGGATGGATCAGTCGGATCATGGATTGGAACTAATAGTTTAAGTGTAGCAACAAGTGCGGCAACATCAGTTGCATATAACGGATTTATGTATGAAATTGGTGGAAATACAACTAGCGCCACAGCCGGAGTTGAGTATGCACAAATAAGCGCTAGCGGACAATTAGGGGCCTGGATTAGTAGTACTAATAGCTTGCCGACTGCAGACGCGTATGCTTCGTCAGTAGTGAATAATGGGTATGTATACGAAATAGGTGGATACAGCGGTTCGGCTTCTCTAGGAGGAGTTTATTACGCACCTTTTGATACGGTTCCTCAAGTTGGACAGTATTCTGTTCTTGTTAATATTGGCTATGGCAACGACGTAACGCCAACTTCAATCATCGTCAACGGTAACAATACCGGCAATCCCGGTGTTGGTGGTAATGGCGGAATTGGAACCGGTGGTATACAGGTTTCATATACTAGTGCTTCCACTACTTGTACGACTTTCAGTGCAGAGAAATACGTTAATTTTGTCGATGACGAGCTGACCAATCCTTTTAATATGGCGATTACAAATGACGGTTGTGGTAACACTACGGCTGTTGGTGAATATGTGTTTGTAAGATTCACTCTCGACGATACCCAGACTGCCACTTTCCCAGACATAAACGGTAACCATACTACTATTACCGGCTTTAATATCTTTTATCATCCGGCCAGTAGCATGCGCCTAAGAGGTGGTGCGACCTTTAGTAACGGTTCATTGCAAAGCCTGGACGCGCCACCTACGCCGGTTCAATAAGTTCCTGCAGTATTGCTAATATGTCTCTATATAAGATCAGTATCGGTTTTTTGCAAATAGTCTAATCTGATGCTAGACTATGTCTCTATGCAAATAACTACCGAAGCCATCGATAAAACCAAGGTTAAGCTGAATATAAAAGCCGATAGTAATGAATTGAATATCGCTAAGCAGCAAGCCTTAAAAAATCTGTCAAATAATGTCCGCGTGCCCGGGTTTAGAGCCGGCAACGCTCCGGCTGCAATGGTTGAAAAACAGCTAGATCCGAATGTATTAGCCGAGGAAACCCTAAGTCTAGCGGTCAATGCGATTTATTCGACTGCACTAATCCAGGAAAAACTACGCGCCGTTAATAATCCGGAAGTTAATGTGACGGCTTTTGTGCCCTACACTCAGCTTGAATTTAGCGCCACGGTTGAGGTTATCGGTAAACTTAAGCTAGGTAAATACAAAGACCTTAAAGTTCCTAAGGACATGGTCAAGGTTAGCGCAAAAGAAATAAATGAAGTTATCGAGCGGCTAAGAAACCAGTTGGCATCAAGAAACGAGGTTGAACGAGCGGCCAAATCCGGCGATGAAGTCGTCTTGGATTTTAATGGCGTTGACGCCAAGACTAAAGAACCTATATCTGGTGCCGACGGCAAGGACTATCCTTTAATTTTAGGTAGCAATAGTTTCATCCCCGGATTTGAAGATCAATTGATCGGCCTAAAAAAAGGCCAGACTAAAGCTTTCGATATCGTCTTTCCATCCGATTACGGAGTTAAGAGCTTACAGAAAAAGAAGGTTAACTTTAGCGTTATTGTAAAAAGCGTCAACGAAAGATCGTTGCCCAAAGTTGATGATGCTATGGCCAAGCTGGTCGGGCCTTTTAGAAGTCTGGATGAACTTAAGGCCGACATCAAAAAGGAACTGACGGATAATGCGGAGCGTGAAGCACTGTCAAAGCTACAAAACGAGATCTTAGATAAAATCGTCAGTGCTTCCAGCGTTGACATCCCGGAAGCATTGATCAAAGAAGAGTCCGAACGGCTGGACCGGGAACAACGTCAAAACGCCGCTTATGCCGGCCTGACTTGGAAGGAATACCTGGAGCGGGATAACTTAAGCGAAGAATCT
>JAJYKI010000059.1 GCA_021788675.1 bacterium
AGAAAGGAGTCTTAAAGACAATGACTAAAATTAAAGTTTTGCCACCCATCAGGTATTTTATTAGCCTGGCTCAAGACAGCCAGTTTCCGGCCACGACCAAGCAATTATTAGACAATGCCGAAAAATGGGGTTTCCTGCAGTCGGTAAAAGATTTTTTGATGCAATTTCCTGAGGATGAAACTTTTTCCAGCCGGGTAGATTTCGAAACCAGATGTGAAGAGTTGGAGATGTTTATCCGTCAGGAGAAAACGATGCCAAAAGAAATCCTGAGAAGTCCCCAGGATTAAATAAAAGGAGGTTTGCCATGGGTCAGCTACCGCGTGACAACGATACGCCGTTCTCACTGCCAAAAGACGTTCACGATACGGCGCCGATTGATTATCCGGGCATTAACGGTAATGCCGATGCGCATGAAGTCTACGACGAAGGCCTGGAAGCCAGCATGGATTTTGATCCCTACAGCTTCGATGATGATCCGATTAAGTCGTCCCGGCGCACTATGCAAAACGTGGCCGCTAAACAGAATTTACGATATACCCTGGATCACGACCTGATTAAACGCTGGTCAGAATTCCGCTATGGTCATCCGGCTAGAGTTGCCAGTAGCGGGCACACGCTTGGCGAGCCGGAATTATATATTTATTTTGAGGATAACGTTCCCGACGTCGAGATCGTTCCAATCAGTTGGCATAAGTTTTTCACGATTTTCGAGCGTTTCGCCTTGGCTTTCGTGTTCGGATCCAGGACCGACAACGGGGATATTAGCCATTATTACAGATTCATTAAAAGGCGCGCCGTCAGACGTCTGACTAGCGCCAGAAGGAGTAGCTCATGATCAAACTACCGAGCGAAAAGGAACTTAACGAGTTAAAAGATTTTAATCATGCGTTTTGTGCCAGTTTGTACATTCCCTATACGCCTACCGATCGCAGACGCGACCCTAACCGGATTGAATTGAAAAATATGCTCAGCGAAGCCGATTCGGCGCTCTTAATGGCCGGAGCGACACCAAAGCAAGTCAAAAAAACGTTGCGGCCGGCGCTAAAACTACTCACGCAGTACAAAGACTGGCCCATGCAACGATCAGGTTTGGCTATTTTCATGCATCATAATTTTTTCCGCTATTACCAATTGCCCGCGACCGCTCAATTCCGCCTACTAACCGTCATGCCGTACTTTAGCTTGGAACTTTTAATGCAAATCATTGAAGATAACCAACCATATTTCGTACTGGCCTTAGGTCATAAAAACGTCAAACTTTACAGTGGTGACCATTATGAAATCCACCAGCTTAAGATCCGGGACTTACCCGAAGACATGCATCAGGCGCTTAATATAGACGAGTTTCCGAAAAGCCGCGAGACTCATGAAATCGCTCCGGCAAAACTGGGCAAAGGCTCAGAGGCGTTTCACGGACAGTACAACGTAGCACAAGTCGATAAGAAAATGCTGCTTGAATTTTTCCGCTTAATCGATAAACGTCTGCATAAAGTCCTGATTAAAAACCGGCTTCCCTTGGTTATAGCCGGCACCGAATACCTACTGCCCATTTACCGTAAAGCCAATACCTACGACAATTTAGTGCCGGGCGGTATCATTGGCGATATCAAAGCCACGGATATCGAACAGGTCAGACGCAAAGCCTGGACAATTATCGGCCAAGGCAGAAGTCAATGATTGATATTCTTGCCAGTCATGACTCGATCGTCAATCAGTTACTGCACGAAATCCGTGATGAAAATATACAGTCCGACCGACTGCGTCTGACCACTAACCTTGAACTAATCGGCGAGATTTGCGCTTATGAAATCAGCAAGCAGCTTAACTATTGTGACACTCATGCCAGAACCAAATTCGGCATCGCCGATACCCGCGTACTGGCAGCACAACCGGTCGTTGCGACCGTCTTAAGAGCCGGACTGCCATTTTATAACGGTATCATCCGGGTCATTAACCAGGCTGACAGCGCTTTCATTGCCGCTAATAGACTCCAGGAGAGAAAATCCGGGCCGACTAAAGCCGAAGCCTTCTATCTGGGCAGCCCAGATATTGCCAAACGCGACCTCATTCTGGCAGACACCATGCTAGCGACTGGAGAAACGCTTACCAGGAGCTTTGGATTATTGATGCAAATCGGACAGCCGAAACGAGTTTTTGTGAGCGCTGTCATTGCCAGTACGCAAGGCATTAAAAAGATCCAACAAGATATTCCCAAGGCCAGGATCATTGTCGGCGCAGTAGACGATTACCTGAACAGCGAAGCTTACATCGTACCCGGGCTTGGTGATGCCGGCGACCTGCTTTATGGCCAGAAGTATAAGCTGAATTTATAACCATGAACCGCAATTGGTCAGACCAGGTCACTCGGCGCAGCCATGCCTTGGATCTGGAGCCTAAACTCTTCACCTGGCAAGATCCAAAAAAAATTGCTCACAGCCTTAAAAAGTCGGCGCTCCAAAGTCACCGCCGCAAAAGTTCACCTTACGTCTCAGCCATGTCAATGCTGACTTTCTATATAAACCGGGGCGGTAAAAATATTCCACATAAGCAAAAACTAATTCTTAATCAAGCCAAAGTCGAACTAAAAAAGCTGTTTAAAACGTAAGCCTTAATTCTCAGAATTAGCATTACAATATTTCAGCACTTTGGACTACACTAATTACTAAAAGAGGGTTATCGTCCTATGCCAGCTATAGAAATTAATCGACTAACCAAAACATACGGCCACACCAAAGCACTGGACGACCTTAGCCTGACCGTCGACAAAGGCGAAATTTTCGGTTACCTGGGGCCCAACGGTTCCGGCAAAACAACGACCATACGACTTATGCTGGGCATGATTAAACCGACGGCCGGCAGTATCCTGATTAACGGTTATGACGCGCAAACACAAAAACAACTGGCACATCGCCAGATTGCCTACGTACCGGGTGAATCTAATTTATGGCCCTTTTTAAGCGGCGAGGAAACGCTACATTTACTGGCTAAGGTCCATGGCCAATGCGACGTCAAATACCGCCAAAAACTCATCAAAGACTTTGATTTATTACCGAATAAAAAAGTCCGTACCTATTCAAAAGGTAACAAGCAAAAAATCGCCCTGATTGCCGCGCTGGCTTCGCGGGCGGATATTTTAATCATGGACGAACCGACGGCCGGGCTGGATCCATTAATGGAACAGGTTTTCCGTCAGACCATAAGAGAAGCTCACGCCAACGGCCAAACCGTCTTTTTGTCGTCGCATATTCTCGACGAAGTTGAAGCCTTATGCGAACGGGTCGCCCTCTTAAGATCGGGGCGGATCGAAAAAGTCGGCACACTGGAAGAATTAAGAAGTCTGTCGGCCCTAAAAATCGAGGCCAGTTTTAAGACCGTTCCGCCGGACGTCAGAAAAATTAAGGGAGTCAGCCGGATTGTCGTTTCCGGCAATCACCTGTCTTGTGAGGTTCACGGTCCAATGGAAGACCTTTTGGGGGTGTTATCTAAGGCAAAACCGGTTAGCCTGCTTAGTCGCGCGCCGTCACTTGAAGAGCTTTTTGTTTCAATGTATGAAACCAAAGACCGGAACAACGATCGCCATGACAGCTGACCGATTGGAAATCGAGTCCAGCAATAACGTTATTCGTCGTTTTACAATTCGACGCGTTGCCACTGTTGCCGCAATTTTCGGCCTACTGGCAGCGATTGAAAGCGTCTCCCAGTCAATCGGAATCATTTTAGCCTACCCTGATGCTAGTACCAGGGCAAAAGTCATCTACGGACTGGCCAGCAATCCGGCACTGGGACTTTTTTATGGCAATATGCATACCGATATAACCAGCCCCGGCGGCTATATGACATACCGGATAATGCCGATCATGATTCTGGTATTAGCGATTTGGGCGATGACTTTTATTACCAAAATGCTGCGCGGCCAAGAGGAAAACGGCAACTGGGAATTATTGCTTAGCGGAAGATCCTCAGCCAGAAACGCTACCGCCGATATCATGATGGGTTCTGGCGTAGCCCTGATAATCATCTTCTTTATGACAGCCCTGGTATTGCTAATTGCCGGCCACGGCGGCCGCTTTGCCATGCCCTACAAAGGCAGTTTAGTTTATAGCCTGCTTTTAGCGCTCGGAGCCCTAATCGGTCTGGCTATTGGCGCATTAACCAGCCAGCTGGCAGTCACTAGAAGAAAAGCCGTAATTTATGGATTAGGTGTCCTGATTTTTATGTTTATGCTCCGTTCGATCGGCAACGCGGTTACTAGCTTAAGTTGGCTTAAAAATTTGAGCCCCTTCGGTTGGCTCGATAAGGCGAACCCCTTCAACGCGCCAGCCTACGTATGGATTTGGTTGACTCTACTTTTTTCGCTTTTAATCATCGGGTTTTCCATTTGGTTGAGCGGACGACGGGATATGGGTTCGAGTCTGATTATCGAGCGCGACAGCACCAAGCCTAAGCTCAAACTTTTAAATTCCCAGCTAGGTTTTAGCTATAAACAGCTAAGAAATATTTTTTGGGGTTGGATGATTGCCGCGCTGGCATTCGTGACCGTCATCGTTTCGATTGACAAAACAGTCGCCAAATCCATAACCGGATCAGGCGGATTAGTTAAGACATTCTCTAATTTAACCGGCAATCCTTACGCCCGGATTGAGATTGCCTATTTAAGTGCGGCCGGTTATTTTATCGTGCTTGCTCTTATTTTCATGATCACGTCCAGCCTTGGACAGATCAGGAGCGAAGAATCATCAAATCGGATAGACAACTTTATAGCCGGCGGGATTACACGCTATCGGTGGCTGACAGCTCGTCTAAATGTTATTGTTTTAGCTGTATTTGCCATATATGTTTTATCCAGCTTAATCGTCTACGCGCTAGCTAAGGCTCAGGCTATAGATGTCGGATTCAACAGCCTGGTATTTAGCGGTCTGAACATTCTCGGCCCGGTAGCGTTTATATTAGGCCTGGGTATATTGCTTTATGGCTTATTGCCCAGATATGCTAATGCCATAATTTACCTCGTGATTGGCTGGTCGTTCACGATTGACATACTAGCGGCTGCCCTAAAACTCAACCATTATTTTGGCGACAGTTCCATTTTCAAACACATGGCGCTCGTTCCGGCGGCA
>JAJYKI010000060.1 GCA_021788675.1 bacterium
GGATGCCAAGTCAAGGCTGCAGGAAATCGTACAAAGCGAGGAAGGCATAACCCCAGTCTACAAGGTAATCAGTGAAGAAGGCCCGGACCACGATAAGCTGTTTATGGTCGGAGTGTACGTTGAAGGCCGTCTGCTCGGTAAGGGTAGCGGGCCCAGTAAACAAGCCGGCCAACAAAAGGCCGCTGAAGCCGCTCTTTCAAGCTACGATAAATAATTTTCACTTTTCAACCTAAAGTCGGAGTTGACTACAGGGGCGCTAATCTGTAAAATAATATACCATTGCCAATACTAAATTAAGGCCGTATTTAAATAAGTGAACGGCCAGGGATGAATAAGGAATAAAATGTTAGCTATCCGCCTGCAGCGTACTGGACGAAAAGGACATGCCATGTTTCGCATGGTGGTTCAGGATGCGCGACGCACTCCAACCAGCGGCAAAGTCGTAACCTATCTCGGTAGTTACGATCCGCATACCAAAACAGCTGCAATTGACCACGAAAAGGCAAGTTATTATCTGGAGCGCGGGGCGCAACCGTCTCCACGGGCTATTACATTATTGAAAGCCGAAAAAATTAAGATGCCGGCTTGGGTGGCTGAAGCCAGCCCGAAGCAGCGGGCGGTAAGAAATCCGGATAAGCGTCGTTCGACTGCGCCTAAGACTGAGGAGCCAAAGCCGGAACCGGCACAAGAAACGCCTGCCAGTGAAACTGTCAGTGAACCTGCAGCCGAAGCTCCAGTCGAAGCTCCAGTCGAAGAAGCCTGAGCGTTTTAGTGGTATACTGGTCTTATTGTATCTAATCAGGGAGGAAATTCTGTCATGAGTAGTATCGACCAACAATTTGTTGAGTTTGTAGTTAAGTCATTAGTCTCTAAGCCCGACGAGGTTAAGATTGAGCGCCGCATTGATGAGAAAGGCGTTTTGCTGGAATTAACCGTCGATCCGGAAGACTTAGGCCGCGTTATAGGCAAAAGAGGCGCTACGGCACAAAGTCTCAGGACTCTACTAAGGGCTTTGGGAACTAAAAATGATGCGCGCTATAACCTGAAAATCGTAGACAACGGCCTTGATGCGGATCGTAAGCCGCGTCAAGAGCATGCATACTCGGAGAATGATTCTAAGACCGAACAAAGCCACCGGGCCATAAACGAGGATACTGAGGTCGAAACTGTTTTGAAAGAAGACAAGGCACAAGCCGAGGACGATCGTTATTCCAAGACCCGCCGCGAACTGGAAGATCTCGACGACCTGGATATATAGAATCGTTCGCTAATCATGTTAATCCAGCTTATCAGTCTCTTCCCGGAGGTTTTTCCCGGTGTTTTTAATAGCAGCATGCTTTTCAAAGCACAGGACGTTAAAGCGGTTGAATTTAAGTATATAAACCTGCGTGATTACGGCAAGGGCCCGCGTCAGCAAGTTGACGACACGCCTTATGGAGGCGGCGACGGCATGCTATTAATGGTCGATCCGCTGGTAAGAGCGATTGAAGACGCCAAAAAAACCGATCCTAAAGCCCTGGTAATATTGCCGACCCCGCGCGGCTCAAGCTATAAACAGTCGGATGCTAAATCACTAGCTGCCGAAGGCAACGGCCTGATTATTATTTGTCCACGCTACGAGGGGTATGACGAAAGGGTTACCAATTGGGTCGACCGGCAGTACTCAATCGGTAATTACGTTTTAACCGGCGGAGAAATTCCGGCCATGGTTATGGTTGACTCTATCGTCAGGTTGTTGCCCGGCGTTTTAGGCGGCGAAACCTCAGCAGCCATCGAGTCCTTTCAGGACGACGATAAAACCATAGAATATCCTCAATATACCAGGCCGGAATCGTTTCGCGGACTTGATGTACCAGAGGTACTTTTAAGTGGCCATCACGCTCAAATTGAAGCCTGGCGTTCTTCCAAGCGACGAATAAAAAACAAGACTTAGGCGTTAACTTGGTCAGGAGCGGTTTGGTTGCCTCGCGCAGCGCTATTAAGATCCGGTACCAGTTTTAGGATATTTATAAGGGACACATCTTTCCCGCTACGTGTAAGTCGATTTCTAAGCTTTGTCCGTTCAGATTTATTCATGCCTCCCCAGATGCCGTGTCGCTCTTCATTAATGACAGCATCAGTTAAGCATAAATAGATAAGATCGCAGGAGGCACATATTCCTTTAGCTTTGGCTTCGCTTGAACTGACAGGCGAACCTTTTTTTTCTCTTGTTATATCCGGCTGGAAAAATAGCTCAGTTTGTTCGTTGCATGGAGCCGGCTCGGGATATTCTTCACGCCACTGGCCCACTAAATTACTTTTAGGCTTATAAATCTCCATCTGGTCAGGGTTAATACTCATTCTAAAATCTATACTAACACGGCTATAGGCCAATATTGTATATTTCTAGGCTATAATTATAAGAGCCAAGTAGTTTTAAAATTGGAGGGAAACAATATGAAGCTGTTCAGAATTAAACCGGTTTATGCCCACTGTGATTTACCTTGCGGAGTTTATGATCCTGCCCAGGCCAGTATAGAGGCACAGGCGGTTTATGAGATTCAGAACAAATACGCCGGCTTGGATGAGCATGACAAAAGCCGAGCCATTATTATTAAAGAGCAACGCGCGGAACTGGTTAAATATCATCTGATGGTCTTATGGGCGGACTATTTCAAGCCTGAGCATCTCGAGAAGTTTCCTGATCTTCATGATAAGTTCTGGAAAGCGATTAAACAGGCCAGTCAATGTAAGCGGCACATGGATCCCGCTGAAGGCAAAAAGCTAATCGACATGGTAAAAGACATTGCGGAGATATTCTGGGAGACCAAAAAAGCCTAAGTTAATGCTGCGTCGTATTCAAGGCGATAGCATGCTCCCGACTTTGCAGCCGGGCAGGTTAGTGATTGCAACATCGTGATTTCATGAGATCATACCCGGCAAGATATATATCTTCAGCCACGACGGACTTGAAAAAATTAAACGTGCCGCCAGGGTAGATGAGACCAGGGTGTATTTTTTGGGGGACAATTTAGCTGACAGTACGGATAGCCGTCATTTCGGTTGGGTAAGCCGGGATCAGGTTAAAGCTAAGCTTCTATGTGCCGGAAACGGATGGCGCCGAAAACAAGCAGTACGACAATAGTTAGACTCAGGGCAATAACGTCATGCAGAAGGCCGAATTTGGTCGTTCCGACGACCGCCCAGCGCATAGCATCGACCGTGTAGGATATTGGATTTACCTCAGCTATGATTCTTAGCCAGGTCGGGACATGATCTAAGGGGTAGAGTGCGCCGCTTAAGAAGTAGAGCGGGAAGACCAGAAACTGGTTGATAGCCTGAAAGCCCTGCATGTCTTCTACGAATGAGCCAATGCCTGAACTAAAGCTGGCAATCGCAACCGCCAGCGCGATCATAAACAAAAGCGCGATCGGTAGTCTTAGCCAGTCGTGCGGTCTAAATCCCAATGCTAACGAAATAACGAATACTAATAGTCCTTGTATCACGGCCGTCGTGGCGCCGCCCAATGCACCGCCAATCATGATTTTAAACCGGCTGACCGGTGCAACCAACGTCTCTTTTAAGAAGCCGAATTGGCGGTCAAATACTATCATGGCGCCGTAAAACATAGCTGAGAACAAAACCGTTTGCGCCATAATGCCAGGCACCAGAAATTCCAGGTAGTTACCTTGCCCGGCGGCTTTATATACCGAACCGAGTCCATAGCCCAAGGCTAACAAAAAAAGCAATGGTTGGCCGATGGCACCGACAATTCTCGATTTACTGCGCACGTAGCGCTTAATTTGTCTAAGCCATAATATGTAGATAACTTTCATCGCATGTTCCTCGCCCTGACTCTTGATCGCCAGGCTTCATGCGGATCGACCGCTTCATCCCTTAAATCCTTGCCGGTTAGCTTTAAATAGGCTTGTTCGAGCGTCTTGGTGTGGGTTAGGGTTTTAAGTTTGTCGGCCGTATCTATGGCTATGAGCTTGCCATGGTCAATGATAGCAATACGACTGGCGTTAGCTTCGGCTTCTTCCAAGTAGTGGGTGGTGAATAAGATAGTCATTTCTTTTTCTTTGGCGAGATTGCTGACATAATTCCAGAGCAAGTTTCGGGTTTGCGTGTCCAGGCCAAGCGTGGGCTCATCTAGAAATAGCACTACCGGGTGGTGCAATAGGCCCCGGGCAATTTCAAGGCGTCGTTTCATGCCGCCGGAAAATGTTTTTACCAGACTGTTACGGCGCTCCCACAATTCAACTAACGTCAGTAATTCCTGGATTCGATGCTTTATCTCCCTAGACGGCACTTTATACATCACGGCATGCAACTGCATGTTTTCGTAAGCTGTCAGGTCGTTGTCTAAAGTCGGGTCTTGGAAGACGATACCGAAACTCTTGCGGGTCGCGTCCTGATTTTTCGTAACACTGTGGCCATTAAGCGTTAAATTACCCGATGTCGGTTTAAGTAGGGTGGTGAGCATTTTAATGGTGGTGGATTTACCGGCTCCGTTAGGTCCGAGCAAAGCAAACATCTCGCCCTGCTTAACGCTGAAGCTAATATCGTTTACGGCTGTAAAATTGCCGAATTTTTTGCTCAGGTGTTCGACTTCTATCATAGTTCTATTGGTGAATGACTGACTAAATCTTTGACGTCTTCAGATGGCGTTGGCCCGTGTGAAGTTCTCAGCGGCGCCTCTCTAAGGACTAAAGCGGTAATAAAGGCGGCAGCTACAATCGGCAAGCCCAGAAGGAACATGTCATGGAATGATAGGGCATAGGCCTGTAGGATGTCGTGGCGAATGAAAGCCGGCAGCTTAGCCAATGCCTGATTGCTACTTTCAAGCGCGCTGGTGGAAATGGCGGATTTGCTGACTGCTGGCAGCAGCTTTTCAATGTGAGCGGTCAAGCGAGATATTAATATGCTACCGAATATGGCGCCGCCCAGAGCACTACCAATGCTTCTGAAAAAAGTGGTGGTAGATGTGGCCGTGCCCATCTGCTTAATATCGACCGAGTTTTGAACTGCC
>JAJYKI010000061.1 GCA_021788675.1 bacterium
AGCAAGATGAGCTTTTCCCGCTGATTTGGGCGCTGACCGGACAGGAACGGCACATCGCCTACCAAACACTGGCACCGACGACCACCCTGCAGATAACCAGGCAACACTTTGAAGAAGAAATTATCCAACATCCCGGAGCTCTGGCGCCTCTCTTGGACATGACAATTGAGATGTATCGCTTACACAGTGAAAGGATTATTAATCTTGAGTACCGGACAGTCAAAGAGAGATTAGTATCTTTCATGCTGACAATGGGCAGCCGTTTCGGCAGCCGCACTAATGACGGTCTCTTGATTGAGGCTCCGCTCAGACACCAGGACATTGCAAGCTCGATTAATGCGACCAGGGAAACTACCAGCCGAGAGTTGTCGTTACTAGATAAAAAAGGCCTGATTAGCAAGCAGGGCTCAATTTATACTCTCAAGGACGTGTCCGCCCTGAGAGCGCTGATTAGATAGTACTCATTTCCATTTAAGGATGATGTTTTCGATTGTTTTGATTATCTTATTGTGATCGGGTATATCGTTTTTGTCATAGTAGTGCGCCGTTTCGAAAGGCTCATCGATAACGTCTAGGCAAAATACCGCGTCAGCCATAACATGTACCCTGTCGATTACCGGAACGCTGGCAAATGGAGTTGCCACTATCAGCTTGTCTATTGCAATCGGTTTTATTAATTCAGCCGCCATATCCAACTCGATGGTCGACTGCAGACCGTCAGACACCAATATGACGGTATGATGCTTTAGTATTTTTGTTGACATTAAGCCATCGCTGCCCAGTAATCGGTTTAGTTCTTGAAACTTGTGCAAACGCTCTTCCTCTAAATATCCGTGATATTCGCTAACCATTTCGTCTATCTCGCCGTCTGAAAATTCACGGTTATATGTAAACTTACCTCCGCTACCGATGCCGGCAATTGGCTTTAGTTCTCTGGGAAGTGTAATTTCTTGCATCACCATCATGGTTATGATGCAGTGCAGCCGCATTGCAATTTGAGCCCCGACCACTACCCCGCCATCATCCAGTGCAACAATACTACAATTTTCGTAGCGGTAATCCGGCTCCATCATGGAAGCAAGCATACGACCCGCCTGCATTCGAGATGAAAAATACATATAATAAGGAGTTTAAACAGATTATGCTTAAATCACAAGGTAATTATGATGTTTTCTTGCTCTTGTCCGGTAGCTCAGTAAATAAAGCCGGTTATTTGCTTTTGACTAATAACTGAGAACTGCACATTGGGGTATTCCGCGTCAAACACTGATGGTTTTTTAACTTTCTGGTCTTTGTATTTGAACTCATAGGCGCTGATATTTGTACCAACCTCCTCAATCAAGTCAATCTCTTGCCGCGTAACGGAACGCCAGTAATAATGCCGAGCGAAAGTGGCTTGCTTTTGCAGGTACTTGTAACGCTCCACAACGCAATAGTTCTCCCAGAGTGCGCCTATGTCATTACGGTAATCTAATGCTTGAAAGTTGTTTATCAAGCCGTTGCGCACGCCTAGGTCGTAGAAGTACACCTTGCGCAGTCGCCCAACTTCATTGCGCTGATTAGGTCGGAACTGCGGCAAGCGGAAGACGATAAAGGCTTTTTCTAGCAGGTCAATGTAGCGCATAGCGGTATCCTTATTAATGCCCAGATGGCTGGCAACCTCGCTGTAGGACATCTCGTTACCGACTTGAAATGCCAGTAAGCGCAGCAGACCATCCATAATGGTTGTGTCGTACACCGTGCTAGAACCAAATGCGTCCCGATACAGGTATCCATTAGCGAGATTACGCAAGTAGTTTACGGCGTCATCATGGCTCATGGGCCACGCCTTAGGGTAGCCACCAAATATCAGGCTCTTTTCTATTAAACGCTCTGCTTCTAGCGGCGTTTTGGCAACCTCGGTTGCAGCTAGTGGGTACAGCATAAACTCCTGTGAGCGACCCGTTAGCGGTTCTTTGACACTGTTAGCAAGGTCAAAACTTGAGGAACCCGTAAGTAGAAGTTTTATGTCTGGAAATGTATCATGTATCAGCTTGGCTGTTAGCCCAACGTCTTTAATGCGTTGCGCTTCGTCAACTACCACTAACTCAGCATTGCCAAACAGACTTTTTAGCTCTGTACTAGTTTTGCCGGTCAGTCGCGCTCTAATATCTGGCTCATCACAGTTTAAGTACAGGCCATTGGCAGTATCGTCTAAGATCAATTGTGCCAGCGTGGTTTTACCGGTCTGCCTAGCACCATATACAATAGCTATGTTGCCCTTCTCTAAGCTTTGCGTAACTTGTTCTGTGATGTAGCGCTTAATGGTCATGCGTATATAATATTATTTATATTTATTGCTAGTCGAGTAGCGTTATTCTATAGATTATTGCTACTATAACAGCGTTATTAGTCTTTTAGTTTCTAATATCTAGAGTTAAGTTATACAAACTTATTCTATAATTCGGAAGTGCCTAAAATCTATTTGGATACCACCTTTCAATTAAAAGCTTGCAGCTTATAAAAGCGCTCTTTATTGCCTTTGACACCCTCAATCTTAGAGTCGGCCTTAGCCAGTATCTTAAAGCCGGACTTAAGCCAAAGCTCAAGATCGGATAGAATGTCTCGACGGATACGCTCATTCTTAATAACACCTTTGTTTTTAAGTTGAGCATCACGCGTCTCAAACTGCGGTTTAGCCATTGCCACAATGATGGTCTGTTTTGATGATATAGCGGCAATATGTGGCAATATGTCTTTTAGCGAAACGAACGAAACATCAATCAGAACCACATCTATGGAAAGGTCCGGCTTAAAGTCCCTTACGTCGGTCTTTTCAAACAATTTTACCAGCGGATTGAGCCGTAAAAGTCGATCCATCTGGTTGGTGCCCTTTTCTACGGCAAACACGCTTGCCGCTCCGTGTTTAAGTGCAAAGTCAGTGAACCCGCCGGTACTGCTGCCGACATCAAGCACGACTCTATTTTTAAAATCTAGCTTGAATATCTCAGCTACCGAAGCAAGCTTATACGCCGACCGGCTGACATATGTTTCATTTTGATCAATCAAAGACCGTCTTGAGCCTTTAGTATTATTGTCCATAGGCTAAGCCCGATTATAGATCTTATTCCTTAACGCGCTCCCGGTAAGCACCAGACGCAGTGTCGACGGAAATAATGTCACCCGTCTTAATGAATGCCGGGACTTTAATGACAATACCGGTTTCGAGTGTCGCATCTTTGGTTATAGATGTAGAAGTATCTCCCTTAACGGCGGTTTCCGTGTATTCAACTTTAAGCGGCACGTTCTTCGGCAAGTCAACGCTAATCGGCTTATCCTGGAAAAATTGCAGCTGTACCATGTCGCCGTCTTTAATATAGCCGGCGTTGTCGCCTATTAGATCGGACGGGACTTCAAATTGCTCGAAGGTCACCTGATTCATGAAGTAAAAGGTCTGGCCGTCACTATAAAGATATTGCACTTGCTGAACGGATATGTCCGCGCTTTCAAGCTGCTCATTGCCCTTAAAGGTCCGTTCCAGAACCTTGCCGTTAATAAGCGATTTTATTCTGACATTAACGATTGAGCCGCCACGACCCATGACTTTCTGATTGTATTCAACTACCTTATAGGGCTCACCTTCTAAAACAAATAGAGCACCCTTTTTAAGATCAGTGATGTTGAGTTGCATTTAAAAATTAATCCGAAATTAGTTATTAGCAATGAACGGCAATAAGGCAATTTGTCTGGCACGCTTAATAGCTTGCGCCAAACGACGTTGCTGCGCTTCATTGAGACCGGTTTTTTTCCTGGTTTCAATTTGTCCATAAACGTTCACATAACGCTGCAGGGTCTTAAAGTCTTTGTAGTCAAAGTAGGCTACATCGGTTCTATGCTTAAAAATCTTTGCCATTGTTATTTCTCTCCTTTAATCCTTGTTTAAAAAGGAATGTCGTCCAAGTTAATCGGTTCATCGCTGACATCTTCAATTACAACGTCTTTTTTGGCTTTTTTAGAGGCGGTCGGAGCTGGAGCGTCTACGGCTTCATTATCGTTGCTGCCGGCATTGTCGCCTCTTCCATCTAAGAAAGTGACATCGCTGGCTAAAACTTCGACCTTATTCCGTTTCTGTCCATCCTGTTCCCAGCTGCGGCTTTGTAATCTCCCCTGAACCATACAACGTCGACCCTTAGTCAAATATTGGCTAACTCTTTCGCCTAATGGTCCCCAGGCAACCACATCGACATAGTCGGTGGCTTCTTGCCATTCGCCGTTAGCGTCTCTGTAGCTGCGGTTAAGTGCCAAACTGAAATTACATACATTTTGACCGCTTGGTGTTTGTCTGAGCTCAGGATCCCTGGTCAGGTTGCCCATCATTATTACCAGATTAAAACTTCGTGCCATCTCTTCCCTCCTTATAAGACATATGTCTTAGTAATATTTAGTAACTTTAACGTACGCTCGTCAGTTACTGTCCGTCAAGCTTGGACTAATAATTATTTAATCTTCTTCTTCTTCGGTTTCAGCTTCAGACTTATCGCCACGTTTAGCCGCTTGTTCAGCCTTAAGTGCTTTGGCAGCTTCCGCTTTAGCGATCGCCTTTAAATCAGGCCTGGTGATCAAAAACCTAATCACCTCATCTGTAATATTGAGTGTCGACTCAATCTTAGCGACGTTTTCACCGGGCAATTCGACCGTATAGAACACATAAATTGCATGTTCGTTCTTTTTGATCGGATAGGCCAATTTGCGCTTTCCCCAGTTGTCGGTAGCCACAACTTTGCCGCCGTTGTCCGTGAATATCTTTACCACACGGTCTTCGGCCTTACTTAAGTCGACCTCAAGACTCGGGTGATAAAGCACCGCAACTTCATATTGTGCCATTAATGCTTTCCTTCCTTTGGTTACCCTATAGATTGCTCTTTAGGGACAGCCCGC
>JAJYKI010000062.1 GCA_021788675.1 bacterium
TTTTTTCTTTAAATCAGAATACAATTTGCCGTAAAGACTGGCTGTTTCCATAGATGGAATAAGAACTCTGCAACTAGGCTTAGACATTATTTCTCGTAAATCACTACAGTTCTTGTTAAATCTAGCGCCATAATGAAAGCCACCTAGCAGTTCTCCTATAACGATTTGTGGTAGTGCAATCTCCTCTGCCGAACGGATTAGCTGCCTAACTCTTTCGTTACCCCTAGCTAATACCGAGTAAAAGTTGGCATCAATTACCAACAAGCGGAAATTCATATTATTGCCAGTCTTTGGGTGCAGTCAAAATATATCGAGCAGGCACAAATGCTAAGTCAGTATTTTTTGTGGGCCGGGATCGCAATCGCTTGTTTGAGCGCCTTAATCTATATGCGTTACGCTTTTAAATATAATGCCAGCTTGGACCAGGCTACGGCTGGCAGTGTAACATCTAAATTATCTATTCTCCCGTTTGGTTTGGGTTTCTTGGGTTTTTGGAATTTACAATCTTCCGTCAATAATTATCACCTGGATACAATAGCGGTTGCACCTAACCAGGCTCCGGCTACGGATAATGCAAGCGGTTTGGTCACCGGGGATATGAACGGATCGGATTGGCAGCAAGGCATAGCGACTATTCAAGCCGCGCCTCCATCTGCATCGCCAGCTCAAGCCGAACCTATCTTGCCACCAAACAACCAGCCCTTCCAGCCCGTCATGCCGCAACCTCAGCCTGCTCCAAATCAACCAAATGTACCCTTGCAGGCACCCGTCGCACCCAATAATTTGACAGGTACCAGCTGGCAACAAGGTCTTAATACCGTTAGCGAGCCTCAAAACCAGATGCCCGACTTGCCTCCCGATCCAATGGACCAGCCGGTTTCAGCGCAACCTCAGCCTGCTCCAAATCAGCCAGTTAGTCCGTATGAGAATGCCGGCCCAATGCCAGGAGCGGTCATAAACGCTCAACCGAACAATCAGCAAAATCCGTATAACAACAATAGCGGGGTTTAGTTTAAGGTGCCCGAGACATTAAAAGAACTCAGGATCATGCTTACGCCTTCATGGCTAAGCGGACTGCTGTCTGTTGCTAGTGGGATTATAGTCATAGGGGTTGAATCTTTGGTCGTACATCTTAAGGGCAGCTCACTAGAACAGCTAATACTGGCAATCCACAGCGTCGGCGGCATAGCAGCCGGCAGCTACCAATCAATTACATCCAACCTGGATAACATTGCCGTGATTAACGACTTACCTTTATTTATTCTTTGGGCAGGCGTAGGTTCAATCGTTTATGTGTTTGCGGTAAAAGTTTACCGCGGGTTTACGTCAGTCGCAGACACTGAAGAGCGCATGCACTATGTCCATGCTAATTCCAAAGCAGTACTAAAGGAGGCGCTGACCCATCTAGCCGTTCGATTGTTGGCCCTTGCCATTCTTATAGCCATGGTTTTAGCTTTTATACACATTGCCTTGCCCTACAGCTTAATGCTGGCGATTAGATTTGGTCAGAACCTTAACCTGCAAAATATGCTTTACGCCTTGCTTGGCGTATTTATCGTTGCCGCTTGTCTGAGCTTGATGGTATCGGATTTAAGGCTATTAGCCTTACGCTTACGTCTGGTTGGTGAATCTGAAGAAGAACTAATCGAAAACTAATATATAGTATCATTGCCACCAATATTGCTTATTTGGCTACTATCTGCTATTATACCGCCTACTTTTATTGTTCTATTGTTGAGGCAAAGAGATGATTGGATTATTGTTTTTAGGTATCATACCGGGCACCAATATCCAGATTAGTTTTTACGTCTGGATCGTCCTTATGATCGGGGTTGTTTTTGCCTTAACAAACTTCCGCTTGAATACTGACGCCAGAACCAAGTTAAATCTGGCCACCTCAAATCTGATCGCAACGTGGAGTCAACTCATCTTGGTCTTAGTTAATCATATCGCTAGGCACAAGCGATTCGCCGTACAGCTTGAGATCCTCGAGCAAAGACTGGGACTTAGCGTCGTTAGACCGTTCGATAGCAACCTGACTGAGCGTTTGAAAATAAATCGCTAATTGACTGCTAGGGCCGCCGTCGAACAAACGCTTATTGACATGTTCATCCCACGTCTTACGCTCGGACTGATTTAAATAACGTTCAAAATTACGGGCGAGGTAAAGCGGGCTTAAAAGCCGCAACCGCTTATCTTGGTACTTTGAAGCATATTGTCGTACTTTTTCAGGAGTTTCCTCTACGTGCAACTGCTTAATGTGTTGCCTGTCACTATCCGAATAAAAGCCGTCGTACAAGCGGGCATCGATCGGCTTGGAACTGTCCAGATTGACAGATTGTTGTTCTTGATTGAACAGTTGGACCGCCTCTCTTAGGCGCGTGGCGAACGTATCCTGGGAGGATGTCAGGATTGAGTAGTTGCGCTTGATTTCATCAAGACTAAGAGCCAGTCTTGACATGGTAGCGTTATCGCTTGCGACCCCCAATGGAGCGACGGCCGGGCAGCGGTTAAGGCGCACCGTCTTAACCGGCAATGGCGGATTGTCGGCTGGACGATCGGCGACATACCTCCAAGCCTCAGCCAATTGTTCAGCCGTTTGATTGAGCCATGGCGTGGGGTCGTAGCGCAAATCATAGACGATAATGCAGTTTGGATCAGGATGATCGGCGACTTTGGCAACCACCGTCGTGTGGTACTGACTGGATGGGTAGTGCGACGATGTATAGACGAACGGTTGGCCGGAATTAGCCAGGGCGGCAGCGGCTTTTTTCTGTCTAAGTTCGTACATGAAGTCATACAGACGCGGCTGCTTTTGTTTAATTAAACCGGCGACGGCTATAGTCGCCAAGACATCACTTAGGGCGTCATGGGCCGCTTCATGGGATAAATTGTTGGCCTTTGTCAGATGTTCAAGCCGGTTGGATTTGCTGCCGTCAGGATTAGTCGGCCAGTTTATGCCGTCAGGGCGCAATGCTCTGGTCATGCGCACTACGTCAAGAATATCCCAGCGCGAACTGTCATGTTCATAGCTCCAGGCGTATGGATCATATAAATTGCGGTAATTAAGATAGCGCATAAACTCATCGTCAAAGCGGATATTGTTAAAGCCGACGAAAGTGGTTTGGGGAAGCGCCACTTCAGCGTAGAACTCCTTTAAAAAGTCGGTCTCACTAACCCCTTCCAGCAAAGTTTGCTGCGGCGTAATACCATGGACTATGACCGCCCGGGGATCGGGCAGTACGTCTTTATTGAGACTAATCAGGCGATTAATCGGCTCCCCGATTGGATTCAAATCGGCGTCCGTACGCTGGCCGGCAAACTGCATGATGCGAGCCCTGTCCGGCTTAAGGCCGCTCGTTTCCAGATCGTAAAAGAAAAAACTGGCCGACATTATCTTAATAAATTAGCGATCCTTTGTCCGCAATAGTTATCCGGTCTCCGGGTTTAAGACCCTGGCGCTTCAGCTCATGTAAAATGCCTCTTTTCTGCATTATGTTTATAAGCCTGGCGATTGCCTGGTCATTTTTAAAGTCGGTACGCAAAGCAAAGCGCTCAATCTGTTCGCCGTGGACCACGAGGCTGCCATCCGTCTGTCGTGTTACCTGCCACGCTCCGTTAGCATCGTTCAGCCTATATTCATAAATCTCACTGGCCGGTTTGGGCGGATGCGTCTTCGTAAACTTGTCCTTGGCAGTTTTGGCGGCAAAAACCAAGGTTTTAAGACCCTGGCCACTGAGCGCAGATATAGCCAAGACAGGTGTCGTTTTAGGCTTAATGACCCGTTTAAGGCTCGACACAAGATCATTGACGATTTCCTCGTCCAGACCTTCGGTCTTATTAATCACCACGATCTCAGGGCGTTTAGCCAGATCCCCCCGGTAAGCCGCTAGTTCCTTCCGTATAGTAGTGTAGGCTTCAGCCACGTTATCCACATAAGCATCTATGACATGGACTATGACCTTCGTGCGCTCTACGTGACGTAAGAAATCGTGCCCTAAACCCTTGCCTTCAGCGGCGCCCTCAATCAGGCCGGGAATATCCGCGAACAAAAGAGACGACGAGCCGTCAACGTCAACTACACCGACTGAAGGATTAAGCGTCGTGAACGGATAATCGGCAATTTTAGGTCTGGCGTTGCTGATAGCTTTGAGCAATGTAGATTTGCCGGCATTGGGTAGCCCCACCAACCCTATATCCGCCAGCATCTTTAGTTCGAAGCTAAGCGCCTTGGCCTCGCCCGGTTCACCTTTCTCGGCAAAATCCGGAGCCTGGCGCACCGAACTCACAAAGTGGGCATTGCCATAGCCGCCTTTTCCCCCCAAGGCTACAACTTCCATCTGTCCGTCTTCGGTCAGGTCGGCCAACAGGTTGCCCTGGTCATCCTTAGCCTCAGTACCAACCGGCACGTCAACAATCAGGTCATGGCCGCTTTTACCATGTTTACGATTAGTACTACCGGGCTGGCCGGATTCGGCCTTAAGCTTTTTAGAGTAGCGGAAAACCGCCAAGCTGTCCTGGTTATTACTGGCGCGTAAAATAACGTCGCCACCGTCGCCACCGTCGCCACCGTCCGGACCGCCTTTAGATATGAACTTCTCGCGCCGGTAACTGACACGGCCGTCACCGCCTCTTCCGGCAACTACACTCACACTAGCCTGGTCAATAAAGTTCATTCTCCCTTTGTCCTTTACCTACAACTTAACTTAGAACTAATAATTATGGGGGCAGCCTGGCAATACATCAATAGATATATTCTAGTCCGGCAGCCGGCACTACCCTCGTATCGACAATATCCCAACCGATATGGTTCATTTCACTAATTGTAATCGTCCCATCTGGATGAACGGCCGTTACATACGCGACGTGCCCGTAACCA
>JAJYKI010000063.1 GCA_021788675.1 bacterium
GAACAGGCGATGAGCTGAAGCCTAGGCCTATAGAAGATGAAAAAGCCTTAGACGAAAGAAGGGCAGAAGTTGGTTTGGGCTCATTTGATGATTATAGAAAGCAAATTGAAGAGATAGATAGAAAATCAAAGCATTAAATTGAAACTAACGTACAATTCCAACGCACAATTTCACTTGCCAAAACCTTATAAACCGAGTGGTCCAGGGTTACCATAGGACACTTATGCACCAAATAAGGCTAAATTTCCATTGGCATTTTATTCTTGAAGAATGTGCGTAAAATATAAACTTGTACTATGAGCATAAAATTTCTTAGGTCACGTAAGTTAATTGTCGTGTGTTTGGGCTTGGCTTTGGTTTTAATCGGGTTTATTGCCGGCTACAAAACTGAATCAGTCAATATATCCAAAACGCTTAATTCTCAGAAAGCAACAATCGCAACCCTCAACAAAAGGATAGATATTATCGAAAAAGTCGGTAGCGGTAAAGAGTATCTGTTCATAAAACAATGGGGTGTAAAATTGCCACTACCATCATCGATATCCAATGCAACTTATGTGTTAGATAACGGCAGCGGTAAAACCGGATACCCGACGGCTTATTTATCAACCGCACTATTGGATAATTCACCGGCCTGCCAGCAGTACTACTCCAATAACAGTCCGCCATATTCAAGCTTTCAGTGGCTGGTACGCTATCGGCCTTCCGATACTGTATATCCGGAACAGATTCCTTCAAGTGCCGTGTCGGCTCAAGAAGCGGCCAAGCAGTACCCCTCTATATATAAGCAAGTCGGTGCTTACGTTTATGCTTTCGGTCACGATAACGGTGTAGCCTGTCCTCAAGAATCAATCGTTACGTTTAATGCTTTTCAGTATTCCTTCCAGACATTGACCGCAATGTAACAATTAGTTGATCCGTAAGTAGTGATTATTCTTATAGCTATAATGTATTAGTAGTGGGAATATAAACTTGAAAAGTAAGACGAAGGAGGCAAATTTATTATGTATTATTACGGACCAATGAATGGTGCACATGATTGGGGGATTGGTATTCTGGCATTTTTCTTGTGGATAGTGGTATTTGTGGTTATTGTCGCGATTTTGGTTAGAGTGTTTAGTGGTGATCACGGGATGCACCATAAGCAAATTGACGAACCATATGAAATTGCCAAAAAACGTTATGCAAAGGGTGAAATAACCAAGGACGAATTCGAGCAACTTAAAAAAGACTTGAAGTAACAAGTCTATTTTAGTTCGGCTCAATTGGTGCCCGGAAAGGCTGAACAATAAGCATGAGTAAGTTTTTTGAGTGGAGACCCCTATTATTTATCCTAATTTCCGGATTGCTAATCATAGCAATTGGCATCTTCTCGACTTATAGATGGCAACAGAACAAAATTAAGCTACTTAACAATAAGATTAGCTTGCAGGATGTAAAGATCAATTCCCTAAACGACCAGGTCGCGCTCTTGTCCAGTGAACTGACAAAAGCCTGTCAATCCAGCCAAGCAGGATTACCCTTAATAAACCACAGCTGCAGCGGCTATAGTTACCTGTCCGAAAAAGGCGTCAGGATATTCGTATATTTACCACAAAAAGATAGTTTAGTTCACAGTCCTGTTTACGTTCTGGGTGAAGTTCCCGGTGACTGGTCTTTCGAAGCTCAGTTCCCAGTGCGCCTGTTAAACCAGCAGGGCGCCGTAGTGAGTCAAGCTCCCGCCCGAGTGCTGGGTGAATGGACAACATCTAGTCTCGTACCGTTTTACGCCGAATTAACATTTAACAGTAGCCAAATAGGTAGTGGTGAACTTGTTCTTCAAAAAGATAATCCGTCTGGTCTGGCGCAAAACAATGACAAGTTGACTATACCGATTCAATTTTAAAACCTAAAACAATCTGTATTATTGCCTAGCGGGCATGTATTATTAGTTTTATGCAGGAGCATGAACCGCACGCCAAAATCAGTCGATTGTCGGATGTTATTCTTGGTGGACAAGACGGCCTGGTTAGCATACTCGGTCTATTGCTTGGTTTATCGGCGGCAACGCGATCGACTAGAATTGTAATTGCCGGGGGACTGGCGACCATTATTGCCGAAACACTTTCCATGGCGGCAGTTGCATATACATCTAAAATGGCCGATCGTGACCATTATGCAGCTGAGCGGGCCCGGGAGGTCAGGGAAGTTGAGGAAGTTCCCGATGTCGAACGCCAGGAAATAGTCGACATCTATAAGGCCAAAGGGTTCAGCGGTAAGCTGTTAAAAGATATTGTCAATCACATCACTTCTGACAAAGAGCTATGGGTCAATACTATGATGCGCGAAGAACTGGAACTGACTCCGGTAGTGAAGAAAGATGTCTACAGCTACAGCTTAGTTGTCGGACTGTCCACTTTTGCCGGAGCTTTGCTGCCATTAATTCCGTTTTTCTTTTTAAGAGTCCACGTAGCATTGGTCGTGTCATTGGTCTTGTCGACGGCGACGCTGGCGGTCGTAGGTGTATACAAGGCCAAAATGAACCTTCTGAATCCTTTAAAGAGTGTGCTTGAAATGGTCTTGATCGGCATGGGTGCTGCTATTGCTGGATATCTAATCGGTCTATTATTCAAGGTTTAGTTATTAAAATAGACTAAAAGCCAGACTGCCTAGCATAAAAATCAGGGCGATACCAGCGCTACCGACTAAAAAACCGACAATCGTAATAATTAAATCATCCAGTATCAGGGCGATTGACATAATAATGATGCCCAACGCCGGCAGGGTTTCCAGATTGGTGAACGGCGGTGAAATTAGCGCGCCAATGGCGAACACTAAAATAGCCAAACCGTTCAATCGCTGAAACCAGCCTGTATTGATTAGATTAACGAACCTGGGGCGCGAGTAACGCTCAATTTTTTTATACCATCTTATAATTACCGGAAGAGTCTTGTTGAGGAATTGCGGCGTCAGTTCGCGCCTTGTCAGTCGTTTCGGAAGCCATATCGAATGTCTGCCGGCGATCATTTGCACCGACAAGATTATCGTAATTAGCTCGAATATGTTCGTCAATCCTCCGGTCGGTACGGGCAAAGCCGAAAAGGCCATCAAAACTATAAATAGCGTGGCAAAACTTTTATCCTCAAACATGTTAATTAGAAAGCCAATGCTTTGGCGCTGTTTGGATTTGGCCAGCAAACTAAGTTTTGAGCTAAAACTGCCGCTCATGATTCCTCGCCTCCAACTAACTATATAGCTGGTGCTTAAGATTGCGATGTGTATTTTATTACTAAAAACGATTAAAGATATCTGGCTTCGACGTTGGCTTTATGGATGCCGTTGGTCAGGTTAGTATAGCCCAAACGGCTTAGTATAGTTATTGCCATACCTGATCGACTACCACTACGGCAGTAACAAATTATCTCAGTCTCTTTCTCGATATCCTCAAGTTCGCGGGCAGCGTGGATACGGCTGACAGGTATGTTAATCGCGCCTTTGACATGACCCGTTTTGTACTCAATCGGCTCTCTTACGTCGATGATTACTCGTGACATTAATGTCTCCTTTTATTATTGTAAACTATTTACATTAAGTAGTTTTTAAACTATACTACAGGCTATGGCAACAAGTCAAATTATCGAACGCCAAACTAAATACTGCACTTCCATAGTCAGTTTACTTAAGCGTATGGGTCATGCCACCAATCAGGAATTGTTGGTCGAACTCCGGCGGGTTTATCCTGGTTTAAGCGCGACGACGGTTCATCGAGCGACCCAGCGACTGGCGTCACGAGGCAAGATAGCCATAGCGCCCAATGCAGTGGACGGTTCGATCCGGTATGACGCCAATACAAAGCCGCACGATCATTTTGCCTGTGATAAGTGCAATCAGCTTGTCGATGCCGATTTAAAGGATAAAATCATGCCGATCATTAACAGGTCGATTGTCGGCTGCGATATATCCGGCCGGTTGACAATAGCGGGCGTTTGCCATAACTGTTTAATTAAAGGAGGAATTTAAATGAAAGTTACTATTTATAGCACGAGGACTTGTCCTTATTGCAACATGTTAAAGCGTTGGCTGGACGATAAGTCCGTCGAGTATACCAACTACAGCGTGGATGACAATCCGTTTGCTGCACAGATGATGGTTAATTTGAGCGGTCAAATGGGCGTGCCTTTTAGTACGATTGAATACGAAGATGGTCGCATGGAAAAAATTCTCGGATTTGATGTGCGTCGTTTTGAGAACGCAATCCAGACTGCTAACTAGAAAAGCTTTAAAACAAGGGGGTAAATTATGGATTTCGCTCGCTTTATGTCCAGCCCGGCGGGACGCGGTTTGCGCATTGTCGCCGGCATCGTGTTAATGTTTGTCGGAATTTATCTTGTTAAACATGTCTTAGGCTACATTATCGTATTGGTTGGCTTGGTGCCGCTTATTGCCGGCATCGGCAATTTTTGCCTATTGGCGCCTTTATTCGGCGGTCCGCTTAAGGCAAGTAATTTGGCCAAAAAATAAACCAATCGGCTTTTAGTGTACTAATACGCCTACCACAAACGATCCGATCAAGATACTGAGTACGGTAAGTGTGACCTTAAGCATCGGCTTGTCGCGTTTGCTGGCAAATAGACAGATAGTCGTCGCCACCCTTAAGGCCGGCGTTAGAATCATAAGCAGGCAACCCAAAACGATTAAACCTAATCCGGAATGGTTGCCCAAGGCCGTTAAAATGGCTGGAATAGTATGAGGAAAACTAAACCCGGCGCCGGTATAATAACGGTAGCTTTGAGCGGAATTTTGCCCGGCTTCGTTTAGTCGGCTCAAAAAGATGCCCAGTCCGGCGATGATGAACGCCGAGCTTATTGCCACGCCAATCTGCA
>JAJYKI010000064.1 GCA_021788675.1 bacterium
CTTTTCCAGCGCCACCAGCATTTGGCGCTGGTGTTGCTCTCGATTAATGTCACTGAGCGGGAAGCCATAAGCATAGGGCGAGTCGCCTCTAGCTAAAGCCAGGCCGAGCGCCTGCAAACCGTTCAATGTAACCGGTCCGTTGGGTAATTTAACCGGTCCGCCGTGCGCTTTATCTACATTCGGATCATACAGGCCGCGCGGGTCCGGACTTTGGATATTCACCGTTATCCCGCCGACGGCATTAACAGCCGACTCGAAGGCGTTGTAATTAATTAGAGCATAATACTGCACCGGGATACCAAAATCGTGTTCGATAATTTCCTGCAGCTGACCGATACCACCTTTAAAATAGCCCGGTTGGTTAAAATTACTGACCGAGTTGGCATAGTTAATCTTTTGGTAGCCATATCCGGGTATGTGTACCAGCAAATCTCTCGGCACGCTAAGCATGAACGCACTGTTATTACGAGTGTCGATACTGATTAACATGATTGAGTCGGTCAGCGCGCCCTCGTCGCTATTGGCACCCTGGTATCCGGCTAGAAGTATATTGACTCGGCCTTGAGCCTCGCCACTTAAACGGGTAGTACTGAATAGCGCATGAACATCGCTGAATATATTACCGTGTAAGACTTTATTAACATCGCCCAGTAACCGACCCCCGAAGTATCCGCCAATTCCTAGCAGAACCACAAACACTAGAATTATGGAAGAGGCTAGCTTGTGGCGCATAAACCAACGCTTCTTTTTAGGCTTGGCGTCATTATTGGCTTTAAATGAAGTACCGCCTAGGCTACGACCCTGATACATGCTGTTAGGCAATGTCGCATTTAGCATCGATCCCGAGCTATTATCTGCTCGAGCAGGTCGATTGACGGGTCTTATATCTTCAAGAGTTCTCGATGGTTGAGTCGAATTTGTTTGCAGTTCCGGGTTAGTCTCGTCAGATGACGGCTTTGGCGTAGAGGCATCGAAAAAACGTTCCAAATTAAGATTTTTCGGAGTTTCGTTTGAGCCGTAGCTCTTATTTGTCGACGGAGATATATCCTCAATAAAGCGGCGCCTGTAGTCACGACTGTCCATATCTTATAATCTAACCTAGTCTTATTATCTGTGTATTAGCTTATTAATGATATGGTTTTAATTCTAACGCATTTAGCTTAGATAAGGCGACTTATTTTTTAAAAAAACTAAAAACCGGCGTTTTTTTGGCGCCGGTTTAGTTATATTTAGTTTATTTTTAATTATCGTGATGTTTGTTGACGTCTTGGTTTTGATTGCTATGGTGGTCCGGCTTGTTATCGTTCGTGTAGCCGGAGTGCTCAAAACTGCTGACGCACTGGCCCTGATTTGAGAACATAAGTGGTTTACCTAATCCCATCCACATACCATCCTTGCACTGTTTTGGTGAATTTAGGATTGTGGTTGAGTTTGAGTATGCAAAATCGCTCCAATGAACCGTATAGTTTGAGCCTTGCGTTCCATAGTTATAGTTATCAAAGATAACTGAGCTTAGACTAACCGAACCGGTAGCATAGCTAGAACCGACTTTTACTCCATTAACGTATAGATCAAATAAAGTAGTCTTTGAGTTATAGACTAAAGCTAAGTCATTCCAGTTATTGACTCGATACGGAACGTTTGGAAGATTAACCCATCCACCAACGGCATCGTTAAAAGTTCTCCAACCTGTAAAATTATTAGCGCCCTTATTAGTAAAATCTAAAATCGGGTAGGCTGAAACATTGCCACTGCCGTCTTGACCGACTCCCCATAGTCCGGCATTAACTGGTGTGGTCGAATTGCCTATCCATGATCCGTCTACATAGAGATCGGCAGTTACCGCACTGGCGCCAGGTAGTGAATGGGCAATACCTTCGTAGTCGTAGAAACTTGAAGCGTTGGCCTTTGACGTATCTATTGACATGCTTAAGACATTGTCGCGGCCAGCAAAATCTACAGACGATATATCTCCGGATGGGAATACTCTATCCTGTGTCCAACTAGATAGATATGAAGGACTAAATACTTGTTTTGTGTACTGCATAAAGCTTACCGGGTTAGCTATATGATCAGCGCTTGCGCTACCAAAAGTCGCTACGGGCAGAACTACGCCTCCTCCGGCCAAAATCAGTGTCGCAAACATAAGCATTAATTTAGCTTTTAGTTTTCGCGTTCGTACGATTACACGATCTACGTGACGCATATTAACCCTCCTTTATTAGTACTTATTATTATATCAGGGCACATCAAGCCCGGTGGTTTAACACTGGCTCAATAGGAGTCATTCAAATAGCGGCAACAACACTAGCCTAAATGTCTTAAATGCCGTATAATTACTGAGGTTATAGCCGGGCGCTAAACAGGGCGTCCTTTTTTAATGAAAATATTATTATGCAACCACAAAATCCCACTAAAATCCGCAACGTCGCCATCATAGCACATGTCGATCATGGCAAGACCACTCTAGTAGACGGCCTGCTTAAACAATCCAAGACTTTCCGGGACAATCAAGCGGAAATGAGCCAGGATTTAATAATGGACAGCGGCGACCAGGAGCGTGAGCGCGGCATCACCATTACCGCTAAGATCACGGCCGTACAGCACGGCGATTACCGGATAAATATCATCGACACGCCGGGGCACGCCGATTTTTCAGGCGAGGTTGAGCGCATCATGAACCTGGCCGACGGCTGCCTTTTGATCGTCGATGCCCAGGAAGGACCAATGCCACAGACTAAGTTCGTACTTGAAAAAGCACTTGAAGCCGAACTTAAGCCGATAGTTATCATTAACAAAATAGATAAGCCGGCATCCAGGATAGCCGAAGTCGAAGACGAATTGGCCGACTTGTTCCTTGAACTGGCCGTACATGAAGACCAGCTGCATTATCCCGTTTATTATGCTATTGGCCGTGAAGGTAAAGCCTGGTCAAGCCTGCCATCAGATACGACTGGACCGGCTGATTTAGAGCCACTGTTTAATGCCATCATTGAGTCGGTGCCGGAACCAAAAGTTGAATTGGATAAACCGTTCCAAATGCTGGTGACAGCCCTTAACTACGACAGCTTCAAGGGCAAATACGCCATTGGCAGAATCAGTCGCGGGCGGGTTGGTGCCGGTCAAAATGTAGCTTTGTGCAAAAAAGACGGCCAGATTATCCGCTCTAAAGTAGATAAAGTCTATATGAGCCAGGGACTTAATAAGTTTGAGGTTAAAGAGGGCATTGCCGGAGATATCGTGCAACTCACCGGCATCAGCGATGCCCAGATCGGCGAAACCGTCGCCGACAGTGAAAACCCCGAAGCTTTACCGGTAATTGAGGTTGAAGCCCCTACCCTGCAAATATATATCGGGCCCAATACCAGCCCGTTTAAAGGCCAGGAAGGTGAATTTACGACTTCAAGACAGATCGGTGAGCGTCTGCATAAGGAAACCGAAACCAATGTCGGCCTAAGAGTGGAAGATGACGGCATCGGCTTTACGGTCGCCGGACGCGGCGAACTACATCTCGGTGTCTTAATTGAAACTATGCGCCGTGAAGGCTATGAATTTGAAGTAGGCAGACCGCAAGTCATTACTAAAGTCGAAAACGGCCAGACGCTTGAACCGATTGAAGAAGTCATCATTGAAGTACCGGCCGAACACGTGGGCGCGATTCAGACCGAACTGGGCAGGCGACGCGCCATGCTAAAAGAACAGTTTGTCAGTCCTAAAGGGGTCACTAAGCTGATTTACGAAATGCCTACCCGTACACTTCTCGGAATGCGTAACATTTTGCTTACCAATACCAAAGGCACGATCGTCATGAACAGCCTGGCCTGCGGCTATATGCCGCTCGGACAATCCCTGGAGCAACTGCGCAATGGAGTATTGATCGCGTTTGAAACCGGTACGACCATGCCCTATTCCCTCGAGACTGCAGAAGCCCGCGGCACATTATTTGTCGGACCGGCCGAAAAAGTCTATGCCGGACAGATAATCGGCCTCAATAACCGTCAGGAAGACCTTGAAATAAATGTATGTAAAGCCAAGCATCTGACTAACATGCGCAGTAAATCTTCTGACGGCGTCGTCCAGCTAACTCCCTTCACCGTCTTGAGCCTAGAGCAAAGCCTGGACTTCATCGAAAACGACGAACTGATTGAAGTTACCCCTAAAAACCTAAGACTACGCAAACGCGAACTTGACCCGATTAAGCGTAAAAGAACCAAATCATAATCATCAAAGACTGATTTAAGATGAACGAGCAGATAGCCGGTAAAGAAAAAACCAATCAGTTTTTGTTCGCTTATCTAATTAACTACAAATCCAGATCCGGCTCTAATGACTGGCAGCGCATGCCGCTACATTTAACCCTTACGCCGTGGCTAAGAACAGAAACCACACCCTCAAACTTAATTGGATTAACCGAGGTTGCTTTAAGTGATACAACAAAAGTTAAAACTAAAGCGACGACTGAAGATAGTTTCGGTATTAATGAAGATATTAAAGCCATGAGGGTCGAGCGAACCGACCAACTGCTCAGTTTACACCTGAAATTAATCGAGGTCGCCGACAGTATAGACGCCAACTATTCAATGCGGTATTGCGGCGAGGAAAACTGGCAACCGCATGTTACTCATAAGGGCACTAGACGATTAAGAAAAGATGCCGAGCTGGTCATCGACGGAGTCGATCTAGTCCAGCGTTTGACGTATAAGCAAAAAGCTCTAGTCGGCCGGATCGCTTTAGCCGACGAGATAATTTTATAAAAACAAGGTTTTTACCTGAGCAAGGTAAAAACTAACAGACCG
>JAJYKI010000065.1 GCA_021788675.1 bacterium
GAGCTACGCTGTCAGACTGGTTAGAGAACCGCGCCGTGGTGTAAGTTATGCCCGTCAGACCGGCTCGGAACTTGCCAAGGGCGAAATTATTGTCTCGACCGATGCCGATACGGTATTTCATAAGTCGTGGCTTAGTAATCTGGACAAGATTTTTGAATCAGACCCTAGCCTGGTTGCCGCGGGAGGCGATTGCCGTTATTATGACGGACCGTGGTGGAAAGGCTTTTATACCGGAGCGGTATTCACCACCAGTTATTTGTGGCTGAAGCTTTTCAAGCGTCCGCTGTATATTGCGGCAGCTAATTTCGCGTTCAAGCGTGAATTTTTTCCAGGTTATAATGTAGCTTTTGATCAGGGCAGTGATGAGCTTGGACTGCTGCATGATCTGGAGCGGGCCGGCAAAGTAGGTTTTACGCTCAAGAATCCGGTGTTTACATCAGGTCGGCGGCTTAACAAGGGTCTTTTCTATAATCTGTTTATCACCTGTTTTTATTACTATATAGCCGGCTACTTGCTTAACTCAAAATTTAACCGGCAAATAATAAAGCACTATCCGGTAATCAGGGACAGCGTCAATAAGTCACGCATGTCGTCAAAGTTTATAATTGCCACCGAAATTTTAGCTATCGCTGCAGTCGTCTACTTTTTGCCCAACTCAATGCTGCATAGGGTCAATGATTACCGGCATGATTTTGTCCGGTTTTTCGAGACCATATTTTAATCTAAAGAGAAAAATAGTTCATAACCAATCCGGCTCGCCCGACCCAAGCCACCCAAGGATACAAGATTGGTCATGAGGTACTGTGTAGCGTAACTTTTAATAAGTTTAGTCTTCAGGGTTATATCTTCCGGAGTTAAACGGATTATTTTGGGCTTTAGTCTTATTCCCAATGAGTCGAACGCTAAACTGGCGATTTTATTAACAGCTATATCGGGCTTGGCGGCCGGTCTCATGTAGGGCATATCAGGATAAAAAATAAGTCTTCGATTGTGCCTTAGTTTCATGGCGGCATCGCGTACCAAGACGTGATCAGGGTGTCTGAACTGCCGGCTTAAAGCCAGGGGCGCATAAACCGTAGAATTTTCAGGTATTAAATGCCTAAGCCGATCAGCTATACCCAGGGCATTTAAATCAGTTTTCCGGTACTGATTATCTAAAAAATCCAAATCTGTAAGCTTAACTTTAAAGCCTGAAAAGGCCTGTTGGTTTTCGCTAATTCTTTGCTGCATCATGCTTCGGCTGTTAGCGGTGCCGCAAACCGTGTCCCATAAAGAGACGCTGCCGGCTGGAGGAATTCCGCCGAAGACCGTTACTATGCTAATCGCTTTGTCGTTTAGAATCGAATAACAGTTAACTGCCGCGTCATCAAAGTGCGGAGATAGAATAAATGTCGACATGACTACAAATTTGAATTTAATTGTTGCAGCGCTTCAGTCTCAATTCTAACCTGTTCTTTGCGGTTTTTGTGCTCAGCTGCTAAACCGAGCGCCAAACAGCCGATGCCGGCCGTTATATTGATGGCCATGCCTATGCCTTCACCCCCGGCTGCGGAATTGAAGCTGTTTATGACCAGAGCCTCGCCTAGCCCAAGCAGGGGTAGTGAAGTGTTGGCGAATGAAACCAGAGGCGTAGGATGAACGTATTGATTGCCGCTTGGCGGTAATCCGTTAAAGCTGGCATTGGATGATTCTATAGACTGGTTGATGAGTCTGGTCAGTTGGTTTTTATGAGCTAGAGCGTAGCCCGTAGCCCCAAGAACGAGCAAAGTCCCGTTATTCTCATTGGCTGGACTGCTCGCTGAATTATGAGCGGCTAGCGCGCCGCCTAACAGAGCCGTTATAAGCATGGCGCCATGCGTGAATTTAATATCTTTAAGCTTAGCCTTAACGTATTGTTCGTACCCGGATTTATTTTTTCTAGTCCGGTTTAAATTCTTCTCAATACCCATAGTGGCTTACATTATACCAACAAGATGCAATAAGATGAATATATTAAAACATTGACGGAAAATACAACAAGTTGCATAATAATACATGTAGTTAAATTTTAAGTTTTTTATGAATATAATTTTTAAGCAGTGATTAGTCGATGCTTATGGATTTAATCTAATATGGATGCGGCAGAGAAATTTAGTAACAGAATTAGCCAAGAGAAAAATTTACGCACTAAGACCTTAACCGGCGCGTCGGTACTATTATTGGGGCTTACTGCTTTTTCCTGGTTCAGTGCGTATTCGCTAAACAGTAATGCTAAATCTGAAAAGAATAGCGTACCGGCCGAAGGCACGCCGAATGCCAGTCATGAACAATTGGTCCGGATGGCTAATGAAGTCGCAAAGTCGGAAATAGCTCAGGCGAATAGCTACGATAAGAACGCCAATTTATTTTTATACGGCAGTCTGGCTTTAGCTGCAGTTGCCGGACTAAGCGCCTTAGCCGATCGTAAAAAACTAGCTGATTAAAGGCAGCTCGATAGTTACGGCCGTACCCTGATTGGGTTTGCTGGTCAGGTCTAATTGGCCGTTATGCTTGTCGACAATTAGCTTGGACATAAATAAGCCAAGTCCGACCCCCTGATACTCGCTTGTCAGTGAGCTGGTGCCGCGGTGGAATTTAGTGAACAGGTTATTTAATTCGTCTTCTTTGATGCCAATGCCCGTATCCTTGATCTCTAGGGTCGCCGTAGCTTTAGTGTGCTGGACTGAGACGATAATCTCGCCCTCTTGAGTAAACCGCAAAGCGTTATCCAATAAATTGCTAAAAGCCATAGTTAAAAGATTCTGATTGGCTTTTATGCTTAGATTGTCAATATTATTAAGCCGACGAACCAGACGGATGCCTTTTTCTCTGGCTTTCTGATCAAATACATCAATGATGGGCATCAATAAGTCCTTAAGTTTAACTTCTTCAGTGGTCAGAACCTGTCCGGCCTCCATTGAGCTGATAGCCAGCAGCTCTTCGGTAAGTTTTTTCAGACGGTCGATACCTTGGCTTAGATTGTCGACATATTGCTTGGCGGTGTCATTGACTGCGTTGTCCTTGATAAGGTCAAGGTTGCCTTCCATAATCGCGATAGGCGTTCGCAAGTGATGTGAAGCCAGTTCGATAAACTCGGATTTCATAGCATCGTCGGCAATGAGTTTTTCCTGTGCTTCGCGTAATTCCTTAGTTCTAATTTCGACGGTATGTTCAACGCTGGCCTTCTCGATTCGTAGCTGTTCCTCTAAGTCCTTGAGCTTGTTGTATGAGCTGGTAATGTCACTAATATCTGAAATAACAAATACGTATGCCAGGAAAACGCCGTCTTCGACGAGTTGGGTTGAGCGTACCCTGACCGGTACCGAATTGCCTTTTCGCGGGTTGATCCTGACTGATCCGACTTCAGAGTCAATGATATGCCCGTTAAGGGATGAGCGGATTTTCTCCCAAGATTCAGCCGAAAAAAATTCAAGAAATGATTGATTCGACGCATCTTCGTCGCTGATGCCTGCCAGATGTTGGGCCTGTTTATTCATGCTTTCGATTTTGAATTCATTGTTGACGACGAAAACCGATTCACTCATGGTGTTCAATACGTTGTCAGATAATAGCTCCGGACTAAGCTGGAAAAAGTAGAAGTTGCTAAGCCCGTAGAAGCTTAAGGCTGCGCCAATCGCCCCGAAAACTAAAGCCAGGGGGGGTAGTGAATTGATGCCTAAAATCGGTAACAGTCCATCAGTTATTAAGCCGAAGAAGAAAGGCACGATAAAAGTTATCATGTACCATCGGGCTTGTTTCTTTATGATTGAATTTTTAGCCCCCGCCAAGACGCGCTGCAATACGGCCATGCCCAGCAGTAAATTTAGTGCTATCCAGAGTAAATAGGGCGCATAGCCAATATACGGGCCGTTATACCAGCCCCAGGGTTTAAGTACCAGCTGGTTTAGCCTGGTAACATCAAGCATATTACCGAAGCCGGCAAAGAAAACTACAAGCGACCAGGCCAAAAACAACGGAACATATGCCCAATTTGGAAATTCATGTTTGTTGCCGGAATAATTGATAGCGAACAGATAGAAGGCAATCGGTATTAAAGATACGCCGATGAAATTCAGCTGGCTCCAGAGTAAGGCGCCTTGCCGATGCACGCTCATTCGCCAAAGCACCTCAGTCAGGGCGTAAACCAGGCCGCCGCTCAAATAGAGAACAAACCACTTAACTTCCGGTGATTGGAAGTGTTTTCTAAGGATGGCGGTCATTAAGTAGGCAAATGTCAGTGCTGCAGCCAATGAAATAAGTGCGTATGGGTTAAAGTGCAGGGCATAATTGCTAAGACCGTTATTGGTCATGTAAATAAGCAGCATGCTAAACACAAAGACAGCGCCTAGTAGTCCGCTCAAAAGCGGAATATGGGTTTTGGTTCTAGGGTCGGCTTTTTGTCTGTCCATCTTAAACTCTTATGGTTAATAATACCACAAAACAACAGTCTTATGACTAAACGGCTGTTTAAATTAGCCGTTCAAGCGGATACCAAGTCGCGTCTATTAAATGCCCAGATTCCGGCCGCTGACATGACTAAAGTCAGTCCGATAAGGACAGCAAATGTGCTCCAGTCCGGTTTTGCCGCCGGAACGAGCGCCATGTGTTTGAAAATGGAACTGTCGCCAAAATAATGGTTGAGTTTTAGGGCAGCCGCTAGTATGTCAATCGTGAACGACCAGCCAATCACGAGGTAAATTATGGCATTTGCATATCTGGGCAATAAG